>CAKVVS010000239.1:0-2012 GCA_934834395.1 Parahaemophilus parainfluenzae
CAATACAATAAAGTTTGCACTGTTACCTTCTTGGATTCCATAATCCGTTAAACCTAATGCTTTCGCACTATTTTCAGTGACCAATTTCAAACCATCATTAATTTGACCATATCCCATTAACTGGCAAACATGTAATCCCATGTGTAATACCTGTAGCATATTCGCTGTACCGAGTGGATACCAAGGATCAAACACATCATCATGCCCAAAACAAACATTGATATTATTTTTGAGCATCTCTTTTACTCGTGTTACACCACGACGTTTTGGATAGGTATCAAAGCGTCCTTGAAGATGAATATTCACTAATGGATTTGCCACGAAATGAATTTTTGACATTTTTAGTAATCGGAAAAGGCGTGATGCATAAGCATTATTATATGAGTGCATCGCCGTTGTATGGCTTGCTGTTACCTTTTCCCCCATGTCATATTTCAAGGCTAATGCCGCGACAGTTTCAACAAAACGAGATTGTTCATCATCAATTTCATCACAGTGGATATCAATCTGTTTGTTGTACTTACGAGCAATATCAAAAGCGATATGCATGGATTCCACGCCATATTCACGGGTAAATTCAAAGTGTGGAATACCTCCAACAACATCAGCGCCCATCTCCATAGCCTGATCTAATAGTTTCTCGCCATTTGGATAAGACAAAATACCTTCTTGTGGAAACGCTACAATCTGTAAATCTACCCAAGGGGCGATTTCTTTTTTGACTTCAAGCATGGCTTTTAATGCTGTTAATGTTGGATCAGAGACATCAACATGAGTACGGACATACTGAACCCCATTTGCAATCTGCCATTTTAATGTCTTCCATGCTCGAGATTTTACATCTTCATGGCTTAATAATGATTTACGCTCAGCCCAACGCTCAATCCCTTCAAATAAGGTACCCGATTGGTTCCAATTAGGCTGCCCAGCTGTTTGTGTTGCATCCAAATGAATATGAGGCTCTACAAATGGCGGATAAATAATACCTTCTTCACCATCGAGTATCTCACCTGAATAATTAAAAACCTCATCTTGAGGAAAAATTCGACTAATTTTTCCTTCTTCAATTAAAATCTGCCATAACCCTTCGCGATTATGAATATGTACATTTTTAACTAACATTCTTTTTCCTTATTTCATCGCTAATTTTTTACCGAGTAATGGTGTTAAAACCAAATAGGTAACTGCCCCACCAATCACCGCGTTCACAGGAATAATGCCTGGTAGTAATTTACCACAAGCCACACCAACAATAACTGAAACGATAGCAGTCCAATTTATATTTAAGAATTTAGCTTGTTCAAAATTCTCATAGGCTTTACGACGTAAAATATAATCAGCAATAATAACACCACCAACAGGAGGAATTGCCGAAGATAAGAAAGTCAGCCAGCCGACGAAATTATTATATAACCACAAGGCACATAAGGTTCCGATAATGCCATTAACGACAGATAAAGTGCGGCTACTTAATCCCGTAATATTCGCAAAACCTAAACCAGAAGCATAAAGCGCATTATCATTTGTCGTCCAAATGTTTAAGCCGAGTACAATGATGGCTGGAATAATAAGGCCTTGAGCAACCATCACATCAGAAATATCTGCCATTCCAGTCACTGCCGCGCCTGCAGCACCAAAAATAAACATTAATGAGTTACCTAAAAAGAAAGCAATCATACTAATAATGATTGCTTGCTTTGCTTTTCGACCAAATCGAACAAAATCGGCAGTTAATGAGCCTGCACTAATAAAAGAGCCCACAACTAAGGTGATCGCCATTGAGAGTGAAATGCTTTCTTTTGGCACAATATGTTGTAATACTTCTAAACCACCGCCATTAGTAACAGCAAGATAAACTGAGTAAGAACCTAATATGGCAATAGCAGGCACCGCAATAGTGGAAAGAATCGTCAGGGCTGAAATACCAAAGAAGACTGTAATCGTCATCAATAAACCTGAGCCAAGAATTAAATAATTGACATCAATACCCGTTACTTTATTAACTGGGATTG
>CAKVVS010000239.1:2022-2607 GCA_934834395.1 Parahaemophilus parainfluenzae
CCACGCCAACACCAAACCAACCAACTTGAGTGCCGCCAAGCAATAAAGAGGGTAACCACGAACCTCTAATACCAAATGAATATCGCGCTAAAATATGCGTAGTTAACCCTGTTTTAGCTCCGATATAACCAAGAAAAGAGGTATAAATACCTAACATTAAGTTACCTAGAATAACGGCAAGCCAAAAATCATTATAGGTTAACGATGTTCCTAATGTTCCCCCCGTCCACATACTCGCTGAAAAGAATGTTAAACCTAACATGACAAATGTTAACGCTACCGCGCCTTTTCGCTCATTTAAAGGAACAGGTTTTAAACTAAAATTTTCCGAACTCATGAAATAATCTCCTCCCGAATAAAAAATTGAGGCATTCTAATACGACAAAAACACAAAAGCAAACGTTTGCGCCGATTGTTTTATCAAAAAATAAATAAAAAAATACCCGCACTTTCGCGGGTATTGATGATTAGTTGAAGAAACTGGATACATAAGAAACAATGGTTTTTCCACTTAATATTGCCATGATAATCACCACAAACCAGCCCGCAAAAGCTAAGCAAATTGGATGTTTATAACTTCCAACA
>CAKVVS010000240.1:0-1249 GCA_934834395.1 Parahaemophilus parainfluenzae
TTGTATTTAACATATGTTTTTCCTGCTTCACCTGAACTAATATCTGCTGGCGTATGTCTAATAACAGCGCTGGTACCCTTACCATCTTCGAAATCAACGATATCATTGCGTTTTACACCATGTTCTTCGTGAGAAGAGCGAACACTAGCTGTTGTATTACCACTTACTATCCATTGGTGATCAGCGAGCATTTGAGTCACAGCATATAATTGAGAACCGTTAATTGCATCTGTTGAACTGCTATTAATACGGCCTGCTGCCACATTTACTAATTGACGCTCGTGACCTGAAGAACCGAAGCTCACTACGCTATCTGGATTTCCACCTGCGAAGATATATGTTTTCTTAAAGAAGTCTTGTGACGCATTAGGAATAGCCGTTTTAGTTACAGAGCCAGAACCTAGAGCAACTGCATTCTTATCAGACGCAATTGCACCGCGACCAAGTGCGGTTGCATTTAAAGCTGTTACATTCGCTTCAGTACCAATTGCAATGCTATCTTCAGTTGATGCTGATGATTTATGACCAACTGCAATTGATTTTTTACCAGAGGCTTTAGCACCATTTTTATCTTTTTCTGAT
This sequence comes from Parahaemophilus parainfluenzae, assembly GCA_934834395.1. Lineage (GTDB taxonomy): Bacteria > Pseudomonadota > Gammaproteobacteria > Enterobacterales > Pasteurellaceae > Haemophilus_D > Haemophilus_D parainfluenzae_Q. Next base: position 583 of record CAKVVS010000240.1, read on the forward strand.
GGCGTACCATCCATCGAACCACCAATAGCCACTGCATTTTCACCAGAGGCGTTTGAAGATGCACCACCTGCAAATGAACCTAAGCCATTAGCTTGTGATAACACACCTATCGCTGTAGCACGGTGAGCAGTTGATGCGGCATAAGCACCAATACCAATTGCATTATCACCTTTAGATTGAGTTTTCGTACCAATAGCAATGGCATTGTTATTAGCGGCAGTTGCAGTTTGACCTACAGCAACAGAATTTGATTCTGCTGCAGTCGCATTAGAACCCATAGCAATCGCTGCTTCTTTATTTGCTTGAGCGTATGGACCAACTGCAACAGTTAAATTACCTTCTGCTTTAGTATAAGAACCTACACCAACTGATTGAATACCAGACGAATTTGCGCTAGTGCCCATTGCGACAGCATGATCTTGACTTGATACGGTATCTTTACCGATAGAAATGGTATTTGTCCACTTCGCAGTTGCATTTCTACCAATCGCAATAGAATGTTGGTGGGTCGCACCTGCATTTTGACCTACCGCAACCGCTTCACGACCAGCAGGTGGATTTGCTACATTGTTTGCTGCAATATTCACCGCATCGTTAGTACCAAGATCTGTTACAGCCATCGCTGTTTGTGATGCAGCCAATGAACCAATCACAGCACCTGCAAGTG
>CAKVVS010000240.1:1259-2603 GCA_934834395.1 Parahaemophilus parainfluenzae
AAACTGCAGTCCACGTTTGGGTAGCATGATTCCAAATAACTTTAAACACTTTGTTCATATAAAATTATTCCTTTTATTAGGATGATTAAGAAGCTGTCACTGATGCAACAGCGCCAAAAATTCAGTATCCAAAAGGCGGCGACAACAAATTTAGATAATAGTTTCCCTTACCTTTCTGGTCAGAACACTTCATTCTAAGCGAACTTTGTATAAAAAGGAAGCATCTAAAAAAATATTTACTAAAAATTACAATTAATTAAGGTAAATTTTAAGTTATGTAAATATATGTAAAGATTTTTGAAAATTTTTACGAGAAACTTAAAGAAGTGTAAATTTTTGTGTAAAAAATAAGCAAAATTGCGTACTAAAATCATTATACTGCCTTTCTTTTTTCTTTACGAAAGTATCGAATTAGATCAAACTAACGCCATCAAATAAGATAAGGAAAAGTATATGGCAATTTGGAAAAAAGCGTTCACGCTTGAACAGCTCAACGAAATGGGGAAGCATTGTGCGGTTGGGCATTTAGGGATTGAGATTTCGGCTTATGGTGAAAACTGGATTGAGGCAAAAATGCCGGTTGATCATCGCACCACACAGCCTTTCGGTTTATTACATGGTGGCGTGTCTGTGGCATTGGCTGAAACCATCGGCTCTTTGGCGGGATTTCTCTGTATAGAAGAAGGGCAAGTTGCCTTAGGATTAGATATCAACGCCAATCATCTTCGCCCAGCAAAAAAAGGTTTTGTTACCGCAAAGGCAACGCCAATTGCTTTAAGTCAAAATACCCATGTTTGGCAAATTGACATTCGCGATGAACAAGATAAACTTTGCTGCGTTTCTCGATTAACGCTTTATATCAAACATTTATGACTACAACTCAAAAAATTGGCATCATTTTAGCCAATCTTGGTACGCCTGATGCCCCTCAACCCGCGGCGATCTCCCGTTATCTAGCGGATTTTTTAATGGATCCCCGTGTGGTCGATTTGCCTCGTTGGAAATGGTATCCCCTTTTAAAAGCCATTATTTTACCGATGCGTTCTAAACGCATTGCACGAAATTATCAATCTATTTGGACAGAACAAGGCTCTCCCCTACTTGCCATTACAAAGCAACAACAAGCGGGTTTACAAGCTTATTTGACTGAACAAGGCATCAATGCACAAGTCGAAATTGCCATGACTTACGGCAATCCTTCTATGCAAAGTGCGGTCAAAAATTTACTTAAAAATGAGGTGGAACGCATGATTGTGTTGCCGCTTTATCCACAATATTCTAGCACTACAACCGGCGCATTAATCGATGCCTTCAATCGTGCCATTGCACAAGAACGCAATATTG
>CAKVVS010000241.1:0-2585 GCA_934834395.1 Parahaemophilus parainfluenzae
GATGATGCCGTTCAGACAGGCAAAAAACAGTTGGAAATGGCGTTAAAACCACATTATCTCTCTGAAGTTTCTGAAGAGAAAATCCAAGCGTTACTAAATGAATTGAATCTCTCAAGCCTCAATGAGCTTTTTGAGGAAATCGGCGTAGGTAACCAAATGTCGAGTGTCATTGCTCATCAATTAATGGATGAAGCTATTGAAATTGATGTGGATGGTGTGTCTGAAAATACACAAAGTACACTAACATTGAGCCGAGATGGCGAAATGAAAGCGTCTTTCGCTCAATGTTGTCATCCAATTCCGGGTGATCCGATCGTGGCATTAAGTACGGCGAAGAAAGGTGTGGTTGTTCATCATCAAGCTTGTTCTAATTTAGCGTCAAGTAATACGAAAGATTTTACTGCCGCAAAATGGGAAGAGGCTGAAAGTGCGGTCAATTTTGATGCCGAATTACACATTGAAATGCTTAATGAACAAAATGTATTAGGTAGCCTCATGACAGCGGTCGCGACTTGTGAAAGTAATATTCAAAGTATTTGGACGGAAGAATTAGAGAATAATCTGCTATTAGTCATTATCCAAGTTGGCGCGAGAGATATCTATCATTTAGAAAACATTATGCGAAAAATTAAACAAATTACCAGTGTGATTCGTTTGAAACGCAATATTAATGAAGCATAATGAGCAAACAACTTCTTGATGCCGTTCCTTTAACTACTTTGTCTGGTGTGGGAGCGGCAATTTCCGATAAATTAAGCCGTATTGGAATTCATAATCTCCAAGACCTGCTTTTTCATTTACCTATCCGTTATGAAGATCGCACGAGAATTACGCCTATTGCCGATCTTCGCCCTGAACAATATGCCACCATTGAAGGTGTTGTCCAAACCTGTGAAGTTGCCTTTGGGCGCCGTCCTATTTTAACTGTAAGTCTTTCTGATGGAACGAGCAAAATTATGCTTCGTTTCTTCAATTTTAATGCAGGGATGAAAAATAGTTTTCAGATTGGTACGCGCGTTAAAGCGTTTGGGGAAATTAAACGCGGGCGCTTTATGGCGGAAATTCATCATCCTGAGTATCAAATTATACGGGATAATGCGCCATTAGTTTTAGAGGAAACGCTCACACCAATTTATTCCACAACGGAAGGTTTAAAACAAAATTCATTACGTAAGCTAACCGATCAAGCATTGGCTTTACTCGATAAAATCCAATTAACGGAAATTTTACCTAATGAATTTAATCCACATCCTTTTAGCTTAAAGGAGGCTATTCGATTTCTGCATCGTCCGCCGCCAGATATCTCATTAGATATTTTGGAGAAAGGACAACATCCCGCACAGCAACGACTTATCTTTGAAGAGCTTCTTGCTCATAATCTTGCGATGCAAAAAGTGCGGTTGGGTACGCAGCAGTTTTTAGCGTTGCCATTGCATTATCAAACTGATTTGAAACAACGTTTTCTTGCATCTTTGCCGTTTCAACCAACCAATGCCCAAAATAGAGTGGTGGCCGATATTGAACAGGATTTAGCAAAAGATTATCCGATGATGCGACTTGTTCAAGGTGATGTGGGCTCGGGGAAAACATTAGTGGCAGCCTTAGCGGCCTTATTAGCGATTGATAATGGCAAACAAGTGGCTTTAATGGCGCCAACAGAGATTTTAGCGGAACAGCATGCGAATAATTTCCGTCGTTGGTTAGAGCCTTTTGGTATTGACGTCGGCTGGTTAGCGGGTAAGGTGAAAGGGAAAGCTCGCCAAGCTGAATTGGAAAAAATTAAGTCTGGTGCGGTACAAATGGTGGTGGGTACACATGCTTTATTCCAAGAAGAAGTAGAGTTTGCCGATTTAGCCTTGGTGATTATTGATGAACAACATCGTTTTGGTGTGCATCAACGTTTAATGCTGCGAGAAAAAGGCGAAAAAGCAGGATTTTATCCCCATCAACTGATTATGACAGCTACGCCAATCCCGAGAACATTAGCAATGACGGTTTATGCCGATCTTGATACGTCTATTATCGATGAATTGCCTCCAGGTAGAACGCCGATTACGACAGTTGTTATTTCTGAAGAACGCCGTGATGAAATCGTTGCTCGAGTCAAAAATGCCTGTATTAATGAAAAACGTCAGGCTTATTGGGTTTGTACTTTAATTGATGAATCAGAAGTACTAGAAGCGCAAGCAGCCGAGGCCATTTGGGAAGATTTAACAAAAGCGTTGCCGATGCTTAAAATTGGTCTTGTACATGGGCGAATGAAACCGCAAGAAAAACAAGATATTATGGCTGCTTTTAAAAATGCAGAACTCGATTTGCTTGTGGCTACAACCGTGATTGAAGTGGGCGTGGATGTGCCGAATGCCAGTCTAATGATCATTGAAAATGCTGAGCGTTTGGGTTTATCACAACTTCATCAGCTACGTGGACGAGTAGGGCGTGGCAGTACGGCATCTTTTTGTGTATTAATGTATAAACCTCCGTTGGGTAAAGTGTCGCAAAAACGTTTACAAGTATTGCGTGATAGCCAAGATGGCTTTGTGATTTCAGAGAAAGATTTAGAAATTCGCGGACCTGGTGAAGTG
>CAKVVS010000242.1:0-717 GCA_934834395.1 Parahaemophilus parainfluenzae
CCTTTAATGGTGCACTATGCTCTGTGATATTTTGATTTTTCACATTCACTGTGGTCATCACTGAGGCACGAAAGCCTGGGTCATTTTCCACTCGCTCAAAAATTTCTGCAGACCATGCATATTCGCTATAAGCGATATCTACCATCTCTGTATCTTTATCTACAAATACCGTACGAAAAGCGCTGGCATTTGCTGCACAGGGGTAATTGGTGTCGTTTAATTTGCCTTCTTCCCACTTACCATTAGCACCATCTTTACCCCATTTATACAACAAAAAGTAAAACTCGCCGATGCGTTCTTCTATATCTCCCGGACGTTCAAACTCACTGCTACTATTAATGTCATTATTATGAGTGATATAACGAAAAACTAACCATTTACCTTTTTCATCAGTGGAAAATATACGGTGTTTAGTGTGCGCATAAATATAAACAAAACCTTGACGTAACTGCATTATTTGGTGCGCACCTTTTTCATGCGCACCAAACATTCCGATCGGTGCGGTTATCTCACCAATGATGCCGTTATTCCATGCGCTTTTTAGATAATTAGCACTTAATCCATAACGTACCGGATAAATCGGAATTACAGGAAGCTCACAGAGTGTGACGTTTACTGTTTCAAGATCGATCTTTTGTTGTACCGACAAACTTGCCGGTGACTTTTTTTTCGCATTACCCTTTATTTTGGCGTTTTGGGTCTTATTACTCATATGTG
>CAKVVS010000242.1:727-2214 GCA_934834395.1 Parahaemophilus parainfluenzae
ACATTGCAAAATAGTCCCATTGATGATCTTCCGCAATAACTCGACCACTTAAGTATGTCCAGTAACCTTGGGAGGAATCGGCAATCTGTTTCTTTTTGCCGTCTTCCAACCATTTGTCAAAAAAGTGCGGTGCAATATCGGGGAAATATTCTTTGGCAAATTGAATTAATTTGTTTTTTGTTCGATTCCAATTAATTTGTTCTGTGACTTTGCGTTCCAACTCACCCAATTCTATTCTTGCCGGCATGATATCTTGCGGTAACGGATTAAGCCTAAATGAGATGAATTGTTTATCTACGCGGGCACCAAAGGCATCAATAATTTGTAAGTTTTGCTTAACACCAAAAAAGCTTGCCAAATGTGATGGGTAGTGTGTTAAAAACGGAAGGTAGGCATTTAATACATTGGGATCATAAAAACGGAAAAAATACCATTTTCCCGTTTCAGGATTTTTTAGGTGAGTAAATTTTCTTAAATGATGATAAACCGTATCAAAATTTTGTTCACTACGAATAAAAATAACAGGGTTTGTTTTCCAATGACTTAATATTTCACTGTCCATTTGCCGAAAGAGGGATTGTAATAAATACACACAACTATATTTACTGGAATCTAATTCCAGTAAATATGGTGCACTACTTTCAAGACTAGAACCTACGGCACCGGTATAAAGATTTGCTATTCTCCCCACGTTTTCTAATCTTTCAGGAAAGCCGACGACCTTCGCGGTGTCCACTACAATATAATAGTGCATTTTGCTCTGCTCAACATTGCTTAAATCAAGTAATTTGTGCCACTCATCCAACCCTTTGAATGCAGCAAAAAAGTGTTCTTTTAACGGTTGAGGTAAAGCTTGCTGTGCAAAAATATCAGTATAAGGTTCAAAGTGTGTTATTTCTTCAACCAAATATTCGTTGTCATCTGCAAGTGCTTCAATGGGTAAGTCATTTTCTTTTAATAAACTGATAGGATTCCGAGGAGATAACGTTTGTGCCACTCTAAGCAACTCAGCAGAAAAACCATGGCGTTGGAACCAAGTCAAAATAGGAAGTGCAGCTAGTTGTGCATAACTGTTAATTTCGTTTTCCACACAAAACCGCTCAGCCTGATGGTAAAAATTTGCTTGATCTTCTGCTAACGCCAAAATATACCCAGTATAAGATGCACTGGCATTATTCAATGGAGTAAGACGATAATGGGTAAGCCAAATCTCTTGACTGCTCACTTATGCTTCCTTCTTATTTTTCATTGCTTCACAGATCTCACAAGTCGGTTCTCCGTTATTTGCTTTAAGGGTGATCACTTTTGGTGTTTCTGGATTGCCACCAATAATGTTTAAATTACCTTTTATAGTAACTTTCCCTTTTAGGGTAATACCTGAACCATCAACAATAATAGTGCCGGCTTTACCCAGTACTTTTACGTTTGTCGAACCTGTAAGTCTAATTTTTTGAGCATGCTGCTTTAACTCTTTTCCGACCTCTATC
>CAKVVS010000242.1:2224-2579 GCA_934834395.1 Parahaemophilus parainfluenzae
AAACCGTATGTTTATAATCGCGCCCGGAATGTTTTTTTTCATCTGCATAGACATCCATATCCAGATTATTACCGATATTTAAAATATCGTCTTTCTCAATTTTGGTCATACGATTGCGGTTGACTAAATTAGTTTGATCACGTCCAACAGTTAGGCTTTCATCTTGTCCGACTGTTTCAGTACGGTTGTTACCGATGTTAATGGTTTCATCGTGTCCAACTTGCTCAGTACGGTCATGCCCGATTTGTGTCGTTTCATCATTATTCACTACATTGTTTTGGTCTTTCTCCGCATGAATAAAGATTTCTTCTCGGTCTTTTTCATCTTCAAAGCGTAATTCATTAAAGCCGTTACC
>CAKVVS010000243.1:0-2579 GCA_934834395.1 Parahaemophilus parainfluenzae
GAGTTGTAGAACGCTTCAGTGGTTTGCCCAGAAAGGGTACGGCCGGAAGCATCGGTAATGGTGCCGGAAATCATAATCGGCAATTCCACACCTAATTCTTCAAATACGGTTTCAATGGCGAAAATGGCGGCTTTTGCGTTTAACGTGTCGAAAATGGTTTCGATCATAATTAAATCCGCACCACCTTCAATTAAGCCTTTAGTCGCTTGGGCATAGGCATCCACCAATTCCATAAACGTCACATTACGGAAACCTGGGTCGTTTACATCAGGAGAAATAGAGGCGGTGCGGTTGGTTGGCCCTAACACGCCTGCAACAAAGCGAGGTTTTTCTGGTGTGCTGTATTTATCTGCGGCTAAACGCGCTAGTTTTGCCCCTGCAAAATTCAGTTCGTAGGCAATAGACTGTAAATCATAATCCGCTTGCGCGATGGTGGTAGAACTGAAGGTGTTGGTTTCAATAATATCGGCGCCCGCTTGTAAATATTTCTCATGAATGGCAGAAATTAACAGCGGTTGGGTCAGGGTGAGCAAGTCATTATTGCCACGTAAATCAACCGCACTTTCTTTAAAACGCTCGCCTCTAAAATCAGCCTCGGTGAGTTTATATTTTTGGATCATCGTCCCCATCGCACCGTCTAAAATAAGGATGCGTTCAGCGAGGGATTTTTTCAGTAATTCGGTTTGATTATGTGACATAGACAGCTCTTTTTAAAATCAATCAATATTGAGGAGAATGATAGGTATAAGCACACAGAGTGTCAAATAAAAGGGGAGAAAGTGCGGTAAAAAATGGAATGTTTTCAAAAAGAAAGGCGGACAAATTGTCCGCCGAATGGTTAGCAATATTTGCTGTCCGAGTAAAAAAACAGATTAACGTAAAAATGCCGGAATATTTTTTTCATATTCGCTGATGGCATCTTCGTGTTGTAACGTCAAACCGATGTTATCCAAGCCGTTTAACAAACAATGACGGCGGAATTCATCCAGTTCAAAGTGATAGACTTTATCACCTACGGTTACAGTCATCGCTTCTAAATCCACATGGATTTGTTTGCCTTCATTTGCCCACACCCATTGGAAGATTTCTTCCACTTCTTCTTCGCTTAAACGAATCGGTAACATGTGGTTGTTTAAACTGTTGTTATAGAAAATATCCGCAAAACTTGGTGCGATCATCACTTTGAAACCGTAATCGGCTAATGCCCAAGGTGCATGTTCACGAGAAGAACCACAACCAAGGTTTTTACGCGCTAATAAAATAGTGGCGCCTTGATATTGTGGATAATTCAATACGAAATCTGGATTTGGCTTGGTACCTTCTACATCCAAATAACGCCATTCATGGAATAAGTGTTTGCCGAAACCTACGCGGGTAATGGCTTGTAAAAATTGTTTTGGAATAATCGCATCCGTGTCCACGTTTGCCGCATCCAATGGCACTACTAAGCCTGAAAGTTGTTTAAATCCTGCCATTTTCTGCTCCTTAGTTTAATGTGACGTCACGAATATCAACGAATTTACCGAACATTCCCGCTGCTGCGGCCATCGCAGGACTCACCAAGTGAGTGCGACCATTACGACCTTGACGACCTTCAAAGTTACGGTTTGATGTAGAAGCACAGCGTTCCCATTCACCTAAACGGTCATCGTTCATCCCTAAGCACATTGAACAGCCTGGATTACGCCATTCAGCGCCCGCTTCGATAAAGATTTTATCCAAGCCTTCTTTTTCCGCTTGTTCTTTCACTAAACCAGAGCCCGGTACCACTAAAATACGTTTTACGTTATCGGCTTTTTTGCGGCCTTTCATGACAGCCGCTGCCGCACGTAAATCTTCGATACGAGCATTAGTGCAAGAACCGATAAAGACTTGATCCACCGGAATATCTTTTAAATCAGTATTCGGTTCTAAACCGATATAATTCAAGGCTTTTTCTGCTGAAGCACGAGTCACCGGATCGGTCATTTCTGCTGGATTTGGCACTGGTTGATCGATACCGATTACTTGGCCAGGGTTTGTTCCCCAAGTTACCTGTGGTGCAATGTCTTTGGCTTCTAACGTGATGACTGTGTCAAATTTTGCATCATCATCGGATTTTAAGGTTTTCCAATAAGCAACGGCATCATCCCAATCTTTACCTTTTGGTGCATGTGGACGACCTTTTAAGTATTCGAAAGTGGTTTCATCTGGTGCGATTAAGCCGGCTTTCGCGCCCATTTCAATCGCCATATTACAAACGGTCATACGGCCTTCCATAGAAAGGTTACGAATGGCTTCGCCGCAGAACTCCACCACATGGCCTGTACCGCCTGCCATGGTAGTTTTACCGATAATGGCAAGAATAATGTCTTTTGCGGTAATGCCTGGCGCCACTTTGCCACGCACTTCAATTTTCATATTTTTCGCACGAGCTTGTTTTAAGGTTTGGGTGGCTAATACGTGTTCTACTTCGGATGTACCAATACCAAATGCTAAGGCACCGAATGCACCGTGGGTGGCAGTATGGGAGTCACCACAAACGATAGTCATACCTGGTAAGGTTAAGCCTTGTTCAGGCCCCATGACATGCACAATAC
>CAKVVS010000244.1:0-2568 GCA_934834395.1 Parahaemophilus parainfluenzae
GTTTGAATATTTTAACTGGGTGGAGGCCGATTATAAGAGCGATGAAGTGGGCAAAACCGCAGCCTTATTAAGCATGGGAGGCGGATTAGCCATTGAAGGCGCAATCGGCTCATTAGGTATGTTGGCAGGTTCGTCCTTGTCTGCCGGCACACTGACATTACTCACCGGCCTATCCTATGCCACTTTAGGCATTGGGATTGTGCTGATTACCATTGCAATTATTTATAACTATTTTGCCCCGGAAGATATTGAATTGTGGGCTGAGAATGGTTTTTGGGGAAAAAGTGATAACTATTGGGGCGAGCCTAATCAAGAAAAGGCTTATGAGTGGACAAAGGAAAGAATATCCCAATTCAAAACACAATTTGATAGATCAAAGTTTGAATATAGCAATAATCCATCAGTTATGAATGATAGTGTACGTTTCTATCGTATTGAAATGCAACGCTACTTAAAATCTGTGGCTGAGCTAGTTGTCACCTTGGATTCGGCTAATCCACGAAAAATACTAGTGAGCGTATTTACACTACCCAGGACGCTAAAGCCATTCGTATTGATAGAATGGAAGGTTATGCCAAAAATGTGAAAAAGGTCTATCCGAGTTATGAAGATTGGCGATTAAGCATTGAGAAAGAAAAACTTCATACGACAACAACGTTTGAGCAGGAAGGCTTAGCCGGTATAACTATTCATGATGAACGGTTGCCTTATATGAATATCACCACCTATTCGGAAGATGTCGATGAGGGTGCCATTCCTTATGAGGACTTACTCGCTCTTAGCGTGCAAGTCAGCGTACCGAATTATCAAGGCAATAAATACCGTAAGCAATCGAAAGTCACCAAACTGGTATTGAAAAAGCATTAGGAGAAAACATGGCAGAACAACCAAACAAAGACTGGCTGGATAAACTCGGGGAGTTTTTCAGTAAGATTTTTATTAATCCAAACAAAGATATTGCCTACTCCATTCGTAAACGTGGCAACGATGAAATTGAGATTCGGGATTCCATTTTTGATGGGTATGCCCGTGGATTTATTCGCTTTATTCTATTTGTTGGATTTTTAATTGTTGGATTTGGTGGGGGAAATAGTTTAAATAAACCATTTGCATCTCAAATAAACGATTTTAAGATCACTTTTGCAAGAGCATATAATCCTGATGAAAGAATTATGCCTATTTATAAAGATTATCTAGAGATGTACAACACCCCTGGTACATTAACTTCTCAAAAACCATTAATGTCATATGAAGAATATAGCAAACCATATTTAGATCGCTGGAAATATAAAAAAGTACATATCTATTTATACGGTGTTTTTTTTACATTTATATTGTTCTTTTTTTTCCTCCCCCGCCCCCGTGGTTTTCGTGTCAACCGCAAAAAGCGAGTGATTTATTGGCAAACTATCTTCGGCAGCCATGCCATCGCCTTTGTGCCGGAACAAGGTGACCCGCTAGGCGGAATCAATTACAGCCGTTTCGGCTTGTATGCGTTTGGTGGGCATGAACGTTTTTCATTGCAACTTTGGATTGACGACTACCTTTCCAAACGTCGCATCACTGCCCTGTTCGGCGTATATCCAAGTCCAAGCTCGGAACATAACGCCCAAATCCTACGCGCTATTCGTGCCTATCTTACGGAAGACAATCCTGAGTTTTTAAAGTATGTAGGCAGAGATTTTAAAAACTTCGGCTTAAAATTTAATATTGCTTTATGTAATGCTTTTGCACTACGTGTACCATTTAGTCGCAAAAAAGCCGACCGAGCCATTGAACTGGCACTTGCTGAATGGAATAAGAAAACCCCGAATCAAAAACAAGGCTGGTTCAACGAACGCCGCGCAACACAAAAACTCATCAATGAACGCCATCTGCGGGAAGAGTTGGATAACGAAGTGAAGTAAATTAATCAGAGTAAAAGTGCGGTGGAAATTTTAGGTGTTTTTAAAAAATATCCTAAAAAATGACCGCACTTTTGTTTTGAAGTACGCGGTAAGTAATGCGTAGATGGCCTTACCGATTGAAGATGCGGACGCATATAAAGCCCCGCCTTATGCACAGCAAGCTACGCCGGCGGTGGAGTCTCTGAAAAAATATTTATCGGATTTCACCAAAGCCTTAGGCGCGCTTGAAAAAGTTGCGAAGACAGGCTATCTCAACATGGCAACCTATGATTTGGTGATTGAACTGGTGATTGATAAAATCTATGTGCGCTATGCGAGTAGTAGCCATAAGGGTTATGTTGGAAAACTATTTAGTGTGCCACAAACCATTCAGTCAACATATCAAGCCAAATTAAGCACCAAAGAGATTGAGAAAATCCTACCGACACATCGAAGCCAAGCCGCGGTACCTAAGCATGTAAAAAGGCTACAAGAGAACATTCGCTCGCTGAAAGTAGAGTATGCACCAAGACAATATGGCTTATTTCAAATCACGGAAGGATTGGCAGGATTAAATAAAGCCTTGAGTGCTTCCGTTGTGTTGGGCTTCTTTGTACCAAACAAAGCGGAAACAGAATTAGGAAAACTAGGTAGTGATCCGTTTTTAGCCTCTATGCAAGTG
>CAKVVS010000245.1:0-2550 GCA_934834395.1 Parahaemophilus parainfluenzae
GGCCAATTTAGAGCCTAATGCAGCAAGAGAAATCCCAATGAAAATATAAGAAAGTTGGGTAATGGTTGAATATGCCAATAAACGTTTTAAGTCAGTTTGTGGCAAGTACATCAAGAAGCCATAAATTAAGGTAATCATCGCCATAATAATGCCGACTTCGCCCACAATATGTGGAATCTCACCAGCAGACATAACTGAACGAGCGAAGATATAGACCCCAACTTTAACCATTGATGCGGCGTGCAAATACGCGCTCACCGGTGTTGGTGCTTCCATCGCATTTGGCAACCAAATTTGCATTGGTAATTGTGCTGATTTACCCCACGCCGCAAACATCACACCGAATAATACGATGGTTTTCGCACTCGGATCTAAATGTTCTAACGCAGTAATTGAGAAAGTACCTGATTGGCTGAACAAATAAGCTGCAGCAATATATAACCCGATTGCCCCCACATGAGTAATAATCAACGCTTTCATTGCTGCGGCTTGCGCTTTTGGTGTTTGGTAATAACTGATTAATGCCCAAGAACATCCCCCAGTAATTTCGAAGAACAATAATTGTCCTGCTAAAGTTGAGGAATACACCAAGCCCGCCATGGCACCGATAAAGATGAGCAAGAATGCATAAAAACGTGGTAACCCATTATGTGGGTGTTCACGGTTTTTATCGGTTAAGTAACCACAAGAATATAAGCAGATTAAGAAACCTAAGGCCACAACGGCAAAGGCAATTAATGTACTGACTGCATCAAGCGTTACACCAAAGATCGCGGTTTTATCAAAAGCGACGATGTCATAAGTGACGCTTTGATGACCATCGGCAAACCATTGTCCTGCGACTAACAAGGTTCCCAGCGTAGCAAGCGCAGCAAATACTGTGGCAATTTGAGCAAAGTGTTTTTTGTTCAAACCGACAATAAACGCCCCTACGAAAGGTAAAATGATTGTAATCAGAGCTAAACGTTCCATATTTGTCCTCCTTACAACCCAGTGAAGTAAAATACAAACGCCAACACAGAAATGCCGAAGCCGACCACGGTTAAACGTCCTGTTAACATAAAGCGGGTACGAGAAAGTGTGTTTTCAAAGACACAAGCCAATACGAACACCACTAATAATTTCACGAAGAATAAAACACCGCCTAAAATGACCGCACTTAAGCTCATCTCTGTCGGGATTCCAAACGGAAGCAATACGCTCACAAAAATGGAAGCCACAACCATCGATTTTAAGCTTAAGCCGATTTTTAATAAGGCAAGTGCCGGACCTGAGTATTCTGTCAATGGACCTTCTTGTAATTCTTGCTCCGCTTCCGCCAAATCAAATGGAATTTTACCCATTTCAATAAATACGGCGAAGAATGCTGCAGCGATAGCAATCACTGTCGCAATTGGATATTGCCAAGTGTTTTCGGAAAGTGCATTACCGATAACCGCAAAATTGGTTGAACCGGCAATTAACGCAATGACAAGGAATGCCAACATGAGAATTGGCTCTACCAAAACACCTAATGTGACTTCACGACTTGCCCCTAAACTTGAGAATGTGCTGTTTGAATCCAAACCCGCAATTGAAAAGAAGAAACGGAACAAGGCGAATAAGTAAATCACGGTGATTAAATCACTGCCTGCGCCAAATGGTGCGACACGAGTAAATAAAGGCAAACTCATGGCGACTACCATCACGGTGCTAATTAGCACATAAGGCATCACTTTAGAAACCCAACCCGCATTGTCAGGCCAAATATTTTGGCGTTTCATTAATTTCGCAATGTCGCGATAATCTTGTAACACGCCTGGACCGCGACGAGATTGAATACGAGCGCGGATCATACGTGAAATACCGGAAAATAACGGTGCAAGGGCAAGCAAAATCAAGGCTTGCACAATGGCAAAAACAAACATTCCGGCAGATGTTGCAATTTCTGAAGGTAACGTAATCATCTTCAACCTCCTACATCAACGCAATGGAAAGTAGTATTGCCACCAAGGCAATCACGAAGTACACGCAGTACACACGGAAGTCACCTTGTTGCAACCATTGGATTTTTGTTCCTAACCACGGAATAAAACGAGCGATAGGCATCGTCATTTTTTCTTCCCAGAAAGGTTCAGCTTTTGTTGCGCCTTTAATTACCGCTTGGATGCCTTTATCACCTAAAGGTGCAGGATCCAACACTTCACGCAAGGTATAAAGCGATTTGAAAATCGTACGTAACGGACGAGTGAAACTACCTGCAGAGGCAGCCATATCTTGTTCATAAGCATAACCACAAGCCCATGGATTGCCTTTTGCACGATCGGATAAACGTTGATTTTTGGTGAAGGCGTAAAAACTAAATGGCAAGAAGAAGAATGCCAATAGCATGATAGTCACCATCGGTGTTGAAAGAGCGGTATGCGGTTCAGCTTGTGCGACCACCACGCCATTTTGAGCCAACATTAGCGGTTCGCTATGAGCAAGTGCGGTCGAAATTTTCGCAATTATTGGGGTCACCACAGATGCGCCCACACCTAACAACACACAACATAACGCTAATACTGCCAT
>CAKVVS010000246.1:0-2548 GCA_934834395.1 Parahaemophilus parainfluenzae
GTTATGTACTGGTCGTGTACTTGAACACTGGCATACCGGTACCATGACTCGTCGTGTACCTGAATTACACCGTGCATTCCCAAACAACTTAGTTTGGATGCACCCTGCGGATGCGAAAAAATATGGCTTACGTCATGGGGATAAAGTGAAGTTAATCACTCGTCGTGGTGAAATGATCACTTACTTAGATACCCGTGGTCGTAACAAATGTCCTCAGGGCTTAATTTATACCACCTTCTTTGATGCGGGTCAGCTTGCGAACAAATTAACATTGGATGCAACCGATCCAATTTCAGGCGAAACCGACTTCAAAAAATGTGCGGTTAAAGTGGAAAAAGCGTAGGATTTTCCTTTCGTTTCTAGTCGCTCCTCTCTTTACACAAAGAGGGGAATTTAAAACAAGAGCGGTCTAATTTTGCAAAGTTTTTACAAAATCAGGCCGCTTATAAAAGGAAACGCAGATGAGACTTGATCCTAACCGTCGTCAGTTTTTAAAAAATGTGACAAGAACAGCCGTCGGAGTATGTGGAGCTGGTGTGATTCTTGGCTTACAGCAACAACAAGCTAAAGCCAAAGAAGGGATTGCTTTACGCCCACCTGGCGCTTTACCGGAAAAGGATTTCTTGGCAGCTTGTACCCGCTGCGGGCAATGTGTCCAAGCGTGTCCATATGATATGTTGTATCTAGCCTCGCTAATTTCTCCAATGGAAGCTGGCACACCTTATTTTATCGCGCGAGATAAACCTTGCGAAATGTGTCCCGATATTCCTTGTATGAATTCTTGTCCAAGTGGTGCATTAAGTGAAGAACTCAAAGATATCAATGATGCAAGAATGGGATTAGCCGTATTGCTAGACCATGAAACTTGTCTTAACTGGCAGGGGTTGCGTTGTGATGTGTGTTACCGCGTTTGTCCATTAGTAGATAAAGCGATTACACTTGAACGTATTCATAATGATCGCACAGGTATTCATGCGAAGCTTATTCCAACTGTTCACTCTGATGCTTGCACCGGGTGCGGTAAATGCGAACAAGCTTGTGTATTAGAAGAAGCGGCAATTAAAGTCTTACCGATGGATATCGCCAAAGGACTACTTGGTCGCCACTATCGCTTAGGCTGGAAAGAAAAACAAAATGCCGGAAAATCCTTAATTGAGGAGCAACATCCGGATGGCTTACGTCCAGCAATGGATGCTCGTATGCCGGAAGGCTTACATGAGCCGGTTTATCAGCCGATGCAGGTTCAACCGAACCAAAAGGTGGCAACACCGAATCGTGCAACAATGGATTATGTGCCGAATCCAACGACAGTTCCAGAAGCCGAGCAATTCCCTAATCTGGACTTGAACATTAAGGGGGTAAAATAATGGCTGAAAAATATACCCCAAATAAGCCAAAAGATGCCGGCTTAGAGGCACGCCAAAAACTCGGTTGGTGGCATGCTTATCGCTTTTTAATTCTACGTCGAATCAGTCAATTAAGTATTATTTTAATGTTCTTAAGTGGCCCTATTTGGCAAGTTTGGATTTTAAAAGGCAATTACAGCTCAAGCATGCTTTTGGATACTGTGCCATTGACAGATCCATTGATTACCGCTGAAAGTTTAGCGACAGGTTACCTACCTGAAATCACAACGATTATTGGCGCCTTGGTTATTGTTATATTCTACGCCATCGTAGCGAGCAAAGCCTTTTGTAGTTGGGTTTGCCCAATGAATATGGTGACCGATGCTGCAGCTTGGTTACGTAGAAAATTAGGTATTCGACAATCATTAAAAATTTCACGTCAACTGCGCTATGTGATTTTAGCCGTGATTTTAGTTGGTAGTGCAATAACGGGGACGCTCTTATGGGAGTGGATAAACCCTGTCGCAGCACTTGGACGCATCTTTGTTTTTGGTACAGGTGCAACCCTTTGGTTAGTTGCGGTCATCTTTTTATTTGACTTACTTGTTGCCGAACATGGTTGGTGCGGTCACCTTTGTCCGATTGGTGCGATTTATGGTGTCATTGGCAGTAAAAGTTTAATAAAAGTTAATGTAATCGATCGTGATCGCTGTGACCGTTGTATGGATTGTTATAATGTTTGCCCAGAGCCGCAAGTATTAAGACTTCCTTTACACGGTGGACCGGAAGATAGCCAAATTGTATTGGCAAAAGATTGTATTACTTGTGGACGCTGTATTGACGTGTGCGCAGAAAATGTATTTACATTTGGATCTCGCTTTGAGAAACAAATAAAAATTAAAAATATTTAATTATTTAATGGAGTGGATTTCATGAAAAAATCATTTATTTTCATGCTGGCTTTATGTAGTGGATTGGCATTTGCTGATGCACCACAAGTTGCAAACAGCATCGATAAAACAGCAGAAAGTCTTGCACCTGCATTTAATAATCCTTATAAAGATGTAGGCAATATTCCTGTTACTTTTCCTAACCAACCCCCACTTGTTCCACACAGCATTCGTGGCTTACAAGTAACTAAAAATGCGAATCAATGTTTAGGTTGCCACGCGCCAGATGTTGCCCCAACAACGGGTGCGCCA
>CAKVVS010000247.1:0-2184 GCA_934834395.1 Parahaemophilus parainfluenzae
GTAGAATGTAATGTGTCATTGCGTCTAAATTTATTTTACATAAGTGGCGTATTATCTCTATTTATCGCACTGAGAACAATAAAAAATTCGGGGTAGTGCGGTCAGTTTTTCCTTTGTTTTTTTATTTTGCACTCAGTTCTTTCTGACTATGTTGGAAATAGCGATATAACTGAGGTAGCAATTGAGAAATCAAGTTAAGTTGTTGGTATGGTAACGCAAAGACCGCATTGTTTTTAGCTTGTGTTTCATCCCATTGAATTTTTTTTAAGCTCTGTTCAATACTATTTTGGAGCTTTTCAAAGATTTCTGGACGAAGCTTTTCAATATTTTCCAGTGCATATAAAACCTTTTTCGCCACAGGATAAAAGTCTGATAAAAACTCGGTAGTTTGTTGTAATTGCGCCATTTTATTGCGATATGCCCCTAAAGCAGAAATATAGCTCAATAGGGAATAATTCATTTTTAACAAGTCAAAACCTTCCTGCAAATAAGCTTGATATTTCTTCGGTTCGTTGTTCATATTGGAAAGCGTTGTGCTTAATGCTGCCGCATATTGATGAGCATTACGGCGTGCAATACGGTATTTTAAATTATCGCTTTTACCAAATTGCAGTTGGCTAATAATGTGTAAGAAATATTGTGCATCACTTTGAATCGCTTGACGGCTCACTTTATCAAGCTGTAAATATTTCCAATCCGGCCATAAATAAGAAACGGCAAACCATGCAATGGCTGAACCTAATACGGTATCAATCAGGCGAGGGAAGAGCGCTGATTGTGTGTCAAATCCCATCACATCAAAACTGATCAATACTTGCAAGGTAATAAAGAACGTGGAGAAACTGTAATTATTACTGCGGAAAAAGAAAAAGAGCGTACTGGTCACCACCATTAAGCCAAGTTTCATCTCTAATGTTGGGTTGAGATATGGCAATAAGGAGCCAATAATTACCCCTAAAATCGTCCCAATAATACGCTGACGTAACCGCACTTTCGTCGCTGAATAGTTTGGCTGACACACAAAGACTGCAGTAAGTAAAATCCAGTAACCTAAATTAAATTGGAAAAATTCAACAATTGCGCAACACAAAAACACCACGATAGACAAACGTACAGCATGGCGGAAAAGTGGTGATTCAAAAGTGAAATTACTTCCAATAACAGAAAGAATATTTTTTAAGCCCGTAATTTGTTCGGTATGGATCTGTGCAGTTTGCTCATTTTCAGTAGTTTCTTGCTCAAGCTGACGTAACTGCCAGTTAATGCTTTGCAGGTTATCAATAAGTGTTTGAAGGGCAAGCAACACATTGTTTTGATTGGTATGTTCTTTACTATAAAGCTCAAGGGATTGAATTGTCCCCATCAATGCTTTTTCTACACGAATATTATAGTGATAAGGCGTATTCTGACGCAGGCAAGCCGTAATATCGTGACAGGCTTGCGCTTGTAATTCGAGCAAGCGCTGAATACGGAAAATTAAATCGGTATTTTTGAGTTGTTCCGCAATTTGTCGATAATCAAAATGTGTTGAATTTGCACGTTCATGAATGTCTTGTGCTGCAAAATAATAACGGATCATGCGTTGTGTGCGTGCATGGCGATGTTGTCCACGAATGCGATAGAAAAGCGCTGTTCTTGCTTGGTTAAAAGCCTCCACCACATTGGTGTTTTTCATCGCAAAATTAAGGTGTTTTTTCTCAATTTCATCAATCTCATCAGGATCAAAAAATTCTGATTTTGCATCTAGATAATTGCCTAAGGCACAAAACGCTTTTGCCACGCTTTCTTGTACTGGGCGGTTTGGAAAAAAGAGATAAACAATGATAGTCACTACACTGTAGAGCAAAGTGCCTAATAAAATCATCACCGGATTGATAAACCAGCTCGCAGAATTATCTGGTATATAAGTGAGGGTGGTATAAATGGCGACCACCAGCGTACCAAACGCAATGGTACGATAACGTTCCCCCACGGCACCAACCATCGTAAATAAAAAGGTGATGATGGTCATCAACAATACGTATTGAATAGGTTTACCAATATTGAGTTGAACGATAAAGGTTGAAATGGCAAAGGCAATTAATGTGTAAAAAATATTTTTTAATCGTCCGGTAAGACGATTATCTAAATCTACTAAACCGCCTGCAATAATCCCTAAAATTAAGGGCATGGATTGCGTAGAAA
>CAKVVS010000247.1:2194-2548 GCA_934834395.1 Parahaemophilus parainfluenzae
CTCCCTACACCGCAGCGCATAGCTTGCGGAGCAATATCAAAAAACCCGCCGCCAAACGCTGCGATATTCACTGCAATAAAAATAGGTATTGAAGCGATTACTTTTGCATTAAGCCATTGATTCATGTTGATATCCTTGCTTATTATTTAATGACTAAAAAATGGATGATAAAAAAGTGAGCGGGAAGGCTCACTTCTTTATCAAAGTGCGGTTAAAAAACGATTATTTTTGTTTTTTCGCCCAGTTTAAGAAACGAGTTTGGGTTTCTTTATCGGCTTGTTGGAACCAGTATTGTAATTGTTGTTCAGCAACATTTTCACCTTGTACAACGACTTTGCCTTTCGCTGCTTTTTC
>CAKVVS010000248.1:0-2539 GCA_934834395.1 Parahaemophilus parainfluenzae
CCGTAATACCAAGTCGGAATACCGAAAAGTAAAAAATCATAACCTTCGATATCTTCTTTCGAGCTTTTTGCAATGTCACGAATATCAACGAGTTCGTTACCTAATTGCTTTTGAATCATTTTTGCAATGTTTTCTGTATTACCTGTGTCACTACCGTAAAATAAACCGACAACTGCCATTGTTCTTTCCTTTTGAAATAAAATTAGGTGAATAGAAAAAATTAGGGGCAAAGCCCTACAATTTGTGCGAACTATACCACAAATGAATTCTCATTTGAATAGAATAATTCTCATTTAAAACGATTAATTCTTATTTAGAAACCTATCAATTGCACGTATCACAAAATCAGGTTTTTCTGCATGAACCCAGTGCCCACAACCATTGATAGTGAACGAGGTTGCATTCGGGAATTGTTTTAGAATAATTTCTGTATATTCAGGTTTAATATAAGATGAAAGCCCACCTTTAATAAAGAGAGTAGGCGTATTAGCGTAAACTTCCTGCCAATCCATCAGTTCCGCATAATGCTCAAAAAGTGCGGTCAAATTGAAACGAAAATATTCGCTTGAAGTCGGCTCAAAAGATTTCAACATAAACTGCACCACGCTAGGCTCGGCAATGTCATTTTCTAAAATAGGCTTAGCTTGTTGACGAGTTTGTGGCTGCGCTTTTTTCACGGCAAACAAACCACGAAACACATCATCATGTCCCGCACTGCTATTAGCCACAGGTGCAATATCAATGACAACTAATTTTTCCACACGCTGCGGCTGAAGTGCGGTCATTTTCATTGCTGTTTTTCCGCCCATTGAATGACCAATTAAGATCACTTTATCTAATTGAAGGTGATCGATAAGTTGCCATACATCATCAGCCATGACATCGTAATTCATTGTTTCTGAATGAAAACTATGCCCATGATTACGTAAATCTACGCGCAAAATATTATAGTTATCGCTAAATGCACGCGCGATGACACCAAGATTATTCATATCCCCAAATAAGCCGTGAATGAAAACTAAAGTGGGCGAATTAATTGATTGTTTTGCTTGGTGAAATTGATGGTTTAATAATTGGGAAGATGACATATATTTTGCGTGAGAATTTGGTTAGAAATCGTTATAATGGACGAAAATTTTAGCAAACGGAGAGAAAAAAATGAAGATAATTGAAGTCGATGAAGAATTGTATCAATACATTGCGGCACAAACTCAATCTATTGGAGAAAGTGCGTCTGATATTCTTCGCCGTTTGTTGAATTTACCCACTCACGCAACAAGCTCAGTTGATTTCTTTGAATCAGTCGTATCAGCTGAAACGCCAAAAAGTGCGGTGCATTCTGAGCCTGTTTTAACGGAAAAAGCAACCGAAGCATCTCAACCAAAAGTTGAACCTGTCGAACCGCCAAAAGCAGTGAAAAAACAATCGGATGAAGCAATCAATCATATTGTTGATAAAGTCCGTGCGCTCTTGAATTCTGCTGAATTTAAAGAAGAGCCAAAAGCAGTCGTGCGTTTTTTAAGTATATTGCGTACGCTTTATCGTACCAATCCAGAAAGTTTCGCACAGGCAACAGAAAGCCTACAAGGTCGTACTCGTGTTTATTTTGCTCGTGACGAAGGGACGTTGCTTGTGGCGGGTAATCACACGAAACCAAAACAAATTCCAGATACGCCATATTGGGTGATTACCAATACCAATAGCGGTCGTAAGATGCTGATGCTAGAAGGGGCGATGCAATCTATGCATTTGCCTGAATATTTAATTGACGAAGTTCGCCCTTATTTCGTTAGCAACTAATTCGATGCAAAAATTCCCTTGGCAAGCATTTGCCCAAAATTCAGCGTATGCAAATCAGGTCGCGTTGCGAAATTCGCAGGGCGATCCTTTTACTTGGGCAGAACTTGCTGAGAAAATTAATCAGGTAGAAGCCTTTCTTTTACAACAAGGTGTGACAGCGCAAAGTGCGGTTGCTTTTTGTGGTAAAAATTCAGAACAGATCTTATTTCTTTATTTAGCCGTTATTCAGCTAGGTGCAAAAATTTTAGGTATCAACCCTGCATTTCCTCAAGAAAAAAGAGAAGAATTGTGTCGAATGTATGGTGTGGGTTTTTGTTATCAAACCGAAGATATTCATTATTTAGCTGTGAAAGCATTACCCGAACATACCGCTGATTTTACAAAAGCGGCAACGATGACATTAACATCGGGCTCGACTGGTTTGCCTAAAGCGGTGGTGCATAATGTTTCTGCTCATTTAGCTAATGCAGAAGGCGTTTGTGCCTTAATGAGTTTTGGCAAAGATCAATCGTGGCTACTTTCTTTGCCGCTTTATCATGTTTCCGGACAAGGCATTGTGTGGCGCTGGCTTTACGCAGGTGCAACCTTAGTTCTACCGAAAGAAGATTTTTATCAATCTATTGGTTATGTTTCCCATGTTTCTCTCGTGCCAACTCAATTGCAGCGTTGGTTTGATTATTTGACGGAGTATCCTCAACCTATCCAAACGCAAGCCGTGTTATTAGGTGGGACACAAATC
>CAKVVS010000249.1:0-2538 GCA_934834395.1 Parahaemophilus parainfluenzae
GCCTATGAGCGCGGCGTGAAAATTATCGGTGCAACAGCTCATTTTATTAACAATGAATTGGATCAAGGTCCGATCATCATGCAAAACGTGATTAACGTAGACCACACCTACTCTGCCGATGCAATGATGCGTGCAGGCCGTGACGTGGAAAAAACCGTATTAAGCCGTGCACTCGATCTTGCCTTACACGATCGTATTTTTGTGTATAAAAACAAAACGGTGGTCTTGTAATGAAAGCTATCACCTTAGAGCCGATTTCCCGTATTGAAGGTGAAATCAACTTACCGGGTTCGAAAAGTTTATCGAACCGTGCATTATTATTAGCGGCATTAGCTAAAGGCACCACAACGGTTACTAACTTGTTAGACAGTGATGACATTCGCCATATGTTAAACGCCCTCAAAGCTTTAGGGGGGAATTACCAACTATCTGAAGACAAAACTTGCTGCGAAGTTGAGGGCTTAGGTGGCGCGTTTCAGGTTGAAAATGGCTTATCACTGTTTCTCGGCAATGCCGGTACGGCCATGCGTCCTTTAACAGCGGCGCTTTGCTTAAAAGGCAACACAGAAGGCGAAGTTATTTTGACTGGTGAGCCACGTATGAAAGAGCGCCCAATCAAACATTTGGTTGATGCGCTTCTTCAAGCGGGTGCCGATGTTCGTTATTTAGAAAATGACGGCTACCCTCCACTTGCAATTCGCAATCAAGGGATTAAAGGTGGCGTAGTTGAAATTGACGGTTCAATTTCTTCTCAATTTTTGACCGCACTTTTAATGGCTGCTCCGCTTGCTGAGGGCGATTTAGATATCCATATTGTGGGTGATTTAGTCTCAAAACCTTATATTGATATCACCCTCGAGATGATGAAAGATTTTGGTATTTCGGTTGAAAACCACAACTATCAAGTGTTTAAGGTGAAAGGTAACCAATCCTATGTGTCACCGGGCAAATACATGGTAGAAGGTGATGCGTCATCTGCCTCTTATTTCCTTGCCGCCGCCGCGATTAAAGGCAATGTAAAAGTGACAGGAATTGGCAAACATTCCATTCAAGGCGACCGCCTATTTGCTGATGTACTCGAAAAAATGGGCGCCAAAATCACTTGGGGTGAAGATTTTATTCAAGCGGAACAAGCTGAGCTTCACGGTGTTGATATGGATATGAACCACATTCCTGATGCAGCCATGACGATTGCCACAACCGCCTTATTTGCAAAAGGTGAAACCGTTATTCGCAATATTTATAACTGGCGTGTGAAAGAAACTGATCGCCTTGCTGCAATGGCGACTGAATTGCGAAAAGTCGGTGCGGAAGTTGAAGAAGGTGAAGATTTTATTCGTATTCAACCGCTTGCGATCTCCCAATTTAAGCATGCTGAAATTGAGACCTATAACGATCACCGTATGGCAATGTGCTTTGCGTTGATTGCATTATCGGATACACCTGTCACGATTTTAGATCCCAAATGTACGGCTAAAACGTTCCCAACATTCTTCGAAGAATTTGAGAAATTAAGTGTTCGAAGCTAAAAACATATAAAAAAGCACCGAATACTCGGTGCTTTTTGTTATTTCTGAATGGAAGATAAAAATTCTTTGCGGGTTTCACGATCTTCTAAAAAGACTCCGCCGTAGGCTGATGTCACGGTATAACTGTGGGTATCTTTTACCCCGCGCGCTTTCACACAGAAATGCGTCGCTTTTACATAAACGGCTACGTCATCGGTTTCTAAAATGGTTTGAAATGCCGTTAAAAGCTGTTCAGTTAAACGCTCTTGTACTTGTGGACGTTGTGCAAAAAACGCCACAATGCGATTGATTTTAGACAAACCAATCACCCAATCTTTCGGGTAATATGCCACAGCAACATTGCCATCAATTGTCACGAAATGATGTTCACAAGTACTGGTCAACGTGATGTCATTCACTTGCACCATTTCGCTCACTTTCATTTGGTTTTTGATTTTCGTCATTTTCGGGAAATTGGCATAATCCATTCCACTGAAAATTTCATCAATAAACATTTTGGCTAAGCGATTTGGTGTTTCTTCTAGGCTATCATCACGTAGATCTAACCCAATCAATTTCATCACTTCACGCATATGCGAAGCAATCGCCTCACGGCGCTCATCTTTACATTCAGTCGGATCAATCATTGGTGTTTCGATGCCTTTGGCTACCAAGGCGCGGCGGACATTTTCCGCATCAGGTGAAATAGCGTTCATTCACTTTCCATTTATAAAAAAATAATGCGACATTTTAGCAAAAGATGAATTATTCGTAAAATGCGAAAAATCACCCTAATTTATTAATTTCCTTCATATTGTATTTCGGGCTACAATATATCCACTTTTATTTCGCTCAACCCAAAGGATTGATTATGTTGCCACTTGAAGATGCCTTGGCGCAAATGCTCAACCAACTTCCCTTCCCAACAAAAACTGAAACACTGGCTTTAACTGAAGCCGCTTATCGAGTGTGTGCGGAAGATGTGATTTCTCCAATTAACGTGCCTTCTTTTGATAACTCCGCGATGGAT
>CAKVVS010000250.1:0-2523 GCA_934834395.1 Parahaemophilus parainfluenzae
CGAACTCAGAAGTGAAACGCCGATGCGCCGATGGTAGTGTGGGGCTTCCCCATGTGAGAGTAGGACACCGCCAGGTACTGAATGTAGAACCCCGAGCTGAATGGCTTGGGGTTTTTGTTTTTAGATTTGATTTTAATAAAGTAAAAGTGCGGTCAAAATCAAAATAGTTTTATTAAAGATGTTTAAATCTTTTAATGAGAAAATAGAGGTGGAATGGTACAATCACCAAAATTTTTTATAGGATAAATAACACAAATGGCTCGTAAAAAGAAAACTCGTAAAATTAGCGATATTATGCCAATTCGTAAATCGGATAAGAAACCTGAAGCACCGAAACTATCAGGTAAGAAATTAACACGTTATGAATTAGATGCTAAGGCAAGAGAAGATAAGAAAAAACGTAAACATAAAGGTTTAGCATCTGGTTCTCGTCATAGTAACGCAGAGCAAAATAAAAATAACCAAGTCGTTGAACAAAAAGATCCGCGTATTGGTAGCCGTAAAAAGGTCCCGCTGATTGTTGAATTTGTGAATAAGCCTGAGAAAGGGATGACAATTCCTGCCGTAAAAGAACCGAAAAAACTTGCACCTGAAGTTGAGTTAGAACGTTTAGAAAATAATGAAATTCTAAATGAATTGTTGGATGCCTTAGATGAAGGCAAAACGATTAGTAAAGCTGATCAACAATTTGTGGATGAATGTTTAGATCGTATTGCTCAGTTAATGGAAGAATTAGGTATTCAAGATGAAGAGGAGACAGAGGATGATCTCTATCGAACCTTCGAGAAGATTGATATCAACCAATTCAGATAATTGTCATGTGGCCGATTATTTTAAGTATTATTGCTTTGGGAATTATTGCTGGCGTATCATTTTATGCCTTTAAATTACTTAGGAAGTTACGCCATCAAAACACTCTCATTAAACAGGCTAAGATAGCACGTACAAAACGCCTAAAAGAGAGTATGGTAATTATCGCTAAAGCGATGCAAAATGGAGATTGCAACCATTCAGAAGGGGTGATTCGTTTATCAATGCTTTTACTCCCTTTGGGACAATCTTTGCAACCATATCAAGCGATGTACGCACTTTATAATATTGTAAAAGAAATGCCTACGCATGAAGCTAGAAAAGCCTTATTAAAAAAAGAAAGAATGAAACTCGATCTTGAGCGAGAAAGTGCAGAAGCAAAATTTGAAGAAGAAATTATGTTGGAGTTACGTCAGTTTTTAAATGACGTAGAGAAATTTGGGGAAGCTTAATGTCTGAAATTATTTGGGATCTTGCGTTAATTCAAAAATATAACCAATCAGGACCTCGTTATACATCTTATCCAACTGCATTAGAATTTAATGAAAGTTACACAAACGAAGATTTTATTGCAGCGGCTAATCGTTATCCGGAAAGACCACTTTCCCTTTACGTACACATTCCGTTTTGTCACAAACTTTGCTACTTCTGTGGCTGTAATAAGGTGATTACTCGTCATCAACATAAGGCGGATATTTATCTTGATTACCTTGAAAAAGAAATCAAAGCGCGTTCAGAATTATTCAAAAATCGTGTTGCGACTCAAGTGCATTGGGGCGGCGGTACACCGACTTATTTGACAGAAGAGCAATCTGCTCGTTTGATGAAGATGCTTAAAGATCATTTTACGATTGCGGATAATGCAGAAGTTAGTATTGAGATGGACCCACGCGAAATAGAGCTCGATATGCTTGATCATTTACGCAATATTGGTTTTAACCGAATTAGCATGGGTGTACAAGATTTCAATAAAGCGGTTCAAAAAGCGGTAAACCGTGAACAAGATGAAGAGTTTGTGAATGCATTACTTGTTCGTGCTCGTGAGTTAGGTTTCCAATCGACCAACCTTGATTTAATTTATGGATTGCCACTTCAAAATGTGGAAAGTTTTATGTTTACATTACATAAAGTGATTGAATTAAATCCAGATCGTTTAAGTATCTTTAACTATGCCCATTTGCCAAGTCGATTTGCAGGACAAGCAAAAATTAAAGAAGAGCAATTACCGCCACCGGAAACTAAATTAGAGATCTTACAAAAAACGATCGAAACCTTAGGTAATGCAGGCTATAAGTTTATCGGTATGGATCATTTTGCTAAACCTGATGATGAATTAGCGATTGCTCAAGAGAAAGGTGTCTTACACCGAAATTTCCAAGGCTATACCACACAAGAAGAATGTGATTTGCTTGGTTTAGGTGTATCAGCCATTAGTTTATTAGGTGATACATATGCTCAAAACCAAAAAGAATTAAAACATTATTATCATGATGTGGAAAATTCAGGAATCGCATTACATAAAGGTTTAGCGATGACAGAAGAGGATTGCTTACGCCGTGATGTGATTAAGCAATTGATTTGTAACTTTAAGCTTGATTTTGCACCAATTGAAAAACAATATAATATTGATTTCAAAAAGCACTTTGCCGAAGATTTACAGTTATTACAACCATTACTTGAAGATGGATTAATTTCTGAAACGGAAACAGGCTT
>CAKVVS010000251.1:0-2521 GCA_934834395.1 Parahaemophilus parainfluenzae
GTATTGAATGTGGCGATTTTGTGCGTGAAATTATTAATGAACCGGCACAAACCCTTACTCCGGTTAAATTAGCAGAACGCGCGGCTGAGTTTATTTCTAAACAAGCCGAAAATTATGCCGATAAAAGTGCGGTCAGTTTTCAAATCGTTTCTGGCGAAGCGTTAAAAGAGCAAGGCTATCACGGGATCTTTACGGTGGGGCGTGGTTCTATTAACCCACCTGCTATGTTGCAATTAGATTTTAACCCGACTAATGATTCAAATGCGCCTGTATTAGCCTGTTTAGTGGGTAAAGGTATCACTTTTGACAGTGGTGGTTATAGCATCAAACCAAGTGATGGCATGAGCACTATGCGTACCGATATGGGCGGCGCTGCGTTATTAACAGGTGCGTTAGGGTTTGCAATTGCGCACGGTTTAAATCAACGTGTAAAACTCTATCTATGCTGTGCAGAAAACTTGGTGAGCGGTAATGCATTCAAATTGGGTGATATCATCACGTATAAAAATGGTGTAACCGCGGAAATTTTAAATACTGATGCGGAAGGCCGTTTGGTATTGGCGGATGGCTTAATTGAAGCCGATAGTCAAAACCCACAATTTATTGTCGATTGTGCAACCTTAACCGGTGCGGCGAAAGTAGCAGTGGGTAATGATTACCACAGCGTGCTTTCTATGGATGATGCGTTGGTAAATGGCTTATTCCAAGCGGCGAAAGAAGAAAATGAACCGTTCTGGCGTTTGCCTTTTGAGGATTTCCATCGTAGCCAAATCACTTCTTCTTTTGCGGATATTGCCAATACAGGGACTGCGCCGGTTGTCGCGGGCGCAAGTACTGCAACGGCATTTTTATCGTATTTTGTGAAGAACTATCAACAAAGTTGGTTGCATATTGATTGTTCGGCTACTTATCGTAAATCAGGTAGTGATTTATGGGCGGTTGGCGCAACCGGAATTGGTGTGAAAACTTTAGCAAATTTATTAGTAACGAAAGCAAGTTAAGTAGGATTTTATGGTAGAACGTACTTTTTCAATTATTAAACCTGATGCAGTAAAGCGTCATTTAATTGGTGCTATTTTAGGGCGTTTTGAATCTCAAGGATTCCGTGTCGTTGCGCTTAAAATGGTGCAATTAACTAAAGAACAAGCGGAAGGTTTCTATGCGGAACACCAAGGTAAACCATTTTTTGAACCGTTGGTGGAGTATATGCTCTCTGGACCGATGGTGGTTTCTGTGTTGGAAAAAGAAAATGCCGTGAAAGATTACCGCACTTTGATTGGTGCAACGAATCCAGTTGAGGCGGCAGAAGGCACTATCCGTAAAGACTTCGCGTTAAGTCAGCGTGAAAACTCTGTCCATGGTTCTGATAGCGTTGAAAGCGCAAAACGAGAAATTGCTTATTTCTTCGTAGATTCAGAAATCCAACCATAATTCATTTCTATAAAAAAGCACTTAGTGAATCGCTAAGTGCTTTTATTTTTATTGCTTTTCAATTTTTGAGATAGTCTTTTTCATTGGATCAATCTCAGCACGAATATGAAAGGCTTTCGCCAAATTTTCCGCATTTAATACGGCTTGCGTTTCACCAACTGCTAATAATTTGCCTTGTTCTAATAGAATAATTTCATCACAAAATTGATAAGCCAATGAAAGGTGATGAATTGCGACGATGCATGTGTGTTGTGGTGTAAGTGATTTAAGCTGTTCCATCATATCAATTTGATAATAAGGGTCGAGTGGCGCAATCGGCTCATCGACCAATAAAACAGGGGATTCTTTAATACAGCAACGAGCGAGTTGTACGCGTGCTTTTTCGCCACCAGAAAGTTGTTGAAATGGCTTATCGAGTAAATGCGTTACCGCAAATTTTTCTGAAAACGCTTGAATTTTTGACCGCTCTTTTTCTTTTGGTAGTGGAGCTGCTAAGCCTAATGCAATCACATCATAAACGGATAAATCCCAATGAATTTGCGTATTTTGTGCAAGGTAAGCAATGTGTTGGCTTTTTTCAGTTGTATTCATTTGGCTTAATGGCTGATTATCAAACCAAACTTCTCCTTGTTTGAGGGGCAAGATACCCGCAATAGTTTTTAATAATGTGGATTTTCCCGCACCATTAGCACCCATAATGCCAATCAATTTACCTGATGGTAGCGTACAGTTGATGTCATTTAAGCAATAGGTTTGGGTGAGTTTTTCAATTCTAATCATAGATTTTTCTCTGTTGCGTTAATAATATCCAAATCAAGCAAGGGGCACCGATAAGTGCAGTTAATGTGCCGATGTAAATATGTGAGAACAGTGGGATATATAAAATTGCCAAATCAGCCAGTAATAGCAATAATGCCCCGATTAGCGCACTAGTGAAGTAAAGTTGTGATGGGCGAGCTTTCAGTAAAATACGGGCGAAGTGTGGCGCGATTAAGCCGATAAAGCCAATAGTGCCGGTCTGTGGAATGGTTGCCCCAACTAATAAAGCCACACCAAAGGTGCTGATAAAAAAGCTACGTTTGGGATCTAC
>CAKVVS010000252.1:0-2517 GCA_934834395.1 Parahaemophilus parainfluenzae
ATCCAATCCGGTTTCAATGATGCAAAAGGTGACTCAACCATTCCGGTACAAGTATTTGACTCATCAACTACACCGATTAACGACATTATTGCACAAGCAAAAGCATCGGGTATTAAAGCGTTAGTGGGGCCATTGCTTAAACAAAATGTCGATGCCATCATTGCGAATCCAAGCGCAGTACAAGGCATGGATGTGCTCACATTAAATGCAACAGCAAATACACAAGCGATTAACCAAGTCTGTTATTACGGTTTGTCTCCAGAAGATGAAGCTGAGTCCGCTGCTAACAAAATGTGGAAAGATGGTATTCGCAATCCAATCGTTGCAATGCCGCAAAATGATTTAGGACAACGTGTGGGTAATGCTTTCAATGTACGTTGGCAACGTTTAGCGGGTACAGATGCGAATATTCGCTACTATAACTTACCGGCTGATATTACCTACTTCTTCCAAGGTGCGCCGCAAGATACAAGTGCACTTTATGTCATCTCTTCACCAGATGAATTGGCTGAAATCAAAGGTTATTTAGATACCAGCAATCCGAATGTCCGTATTTATGCAAGCTCTCGTTCTAACGCGGCAAGTAATACACCAGAATACTATGCGAAAATGAATGGCGTCCAATTTAGTGATATTCCATTCTTTAAACAAAGCGATTCTTCACAATATCAAAAAGTGGCCGGCTCAACCGGTGGTGAATTCCAATTAATGCGTTTATATGCAATGGGTTCTGATGCATGGTTGCTCATCAATCACTTTAATGAATTACGCCAAGTACCAGGTTACACCTTAAGTGGTTTAACCGGTCAGCTTAGCGCGGATTCAAACTGTGATGTGGATCGTGATATGACATGGTATCAAGTACAAGATGGTAACGTGGTAGCGGTTGCGAACTAATCCATGTTTTCATTAAAACGTCAACAAGGGGCGGGCTTTGAACATCAAGCCCGCCTTTTCTTAGAGTCTAAAGGTCTCAAATTCATCGCGGCGAATCAACATTTCAAATGCGGTGAATTAGATCTCGTTATGCAAGACGGACAAACTATTGTGTTTGTTGAAGTTCGTCAACGCTCCAGCTCAGCATTTGGATCCGCCGTTGAAAGTGTGGATTGGCAAAAGCAACAAAAATGGCTGAATGCCGCAAATTTATGGCTTGCTAAACGCAACCTAAGCCTCGAAGATGCAGATTGTCGTTTTGATCTTATCGCCTTTGGAAAAACCGCCAGTGATATCCAATGGATTCCTAATTTTCTCGATTAACCTTTTCCGATTATGTTACAAAAAGTTAAAGATATTTATAGCGAAAGTATTCAGATTCAAATCTCTGCTTCGAGCCTATTATCAGAAAATATTGCAACTGCCACACAAATGGTCATGCAATGTTTGTTAAGTGGTCATAAAGTGATTGCCTGTGGCGTCGCTCGCTCTTACGCGAATGCGCAATTCTTAGTGTCAAATTTGCTTAATCGTTACGATTTTGAGCGTCCTAGCCTACCATCCGTACACCTTAGCCTTGAAAGTGCGGTCGGTTCTTCACTGGTTTTTGATCAACCTATCGAGCAGCTTTATCAACATCAATTCAACGCTATCGCGAAGCCCGGTGACTTATTGATCGCTTTTGCCCCTTTAGGAACAGAAAAAGCCGTGCTAAATACGATTTCTAATGCAGTCAATAAAGAAATTCAAGTGATTGCTTTAACGGGTTCAAATAACGATGCTATTCAAGGTGTATTGGCTGAAACAGATTTAGAAATCTCCATTCCTGCCACTAAAGAAACACGTATTTTAGAAAATCATTTATTTGTGATTAATGCACTTTGTGAGCTTGTTGATAGCACACTTTTCCCAAGAGCTTGACATTAAAAGATTTTCTAACTAGAGTGTCTCTTAGACTAATTGACAAATTAGTTGACTCAACTCATTTTAATAAATAAGGAGATTATTAATATGAAACTAACCCAATTTAAAAAATTAGCCTTCATACTTGGCACATCAATTATATTACAAGGCTGTGCTGCTGCAGTTGTTGGTGGTACTGCTGCGGGCGCAAAAGTCGCGACAGATCCTCGAACAATGGGTACTCAGATAGATGATGAAACCCTAGAATTAAAAGTTGGGCACGCATTAGATAAAGATGCGCAAATTAAATCAGAAGGTCGTGTTAATGCTGTTTCTTACAGTGGTCGCGTATTGTTAATTGGCCAAGTTCCTAATGGAAGTGTAAAAGAAACAGCTACCAGTCTTGCAAAAGGTGTAGAAGGTGTAAACGACGTATACAATGAATTACGTGTTGGACCAAAAATTACTTTTGGACAAATTACAAAAGACAGTTGGATTACGACGCAAATTAAATCTAAACTTTTCGTAGGCGATAATGTAAAAGCAACAGATGTGAAAGTGATCACCGAAAATGGTGAAGTATTCTTACTCGGAAACGTCACTCAATCACAAGGTGACTCAGCGGCAGAAATTGCAAGTAAAGTTACTGGTGTTCAAAAAGTCGTCAAAGTATTTAAA
>CAKVVS010000253.1:0-2514 GCA_934834395.1 Parahaemophilus parainfluenzae
ACCAATTACGTTTAAGCGGTGAAGGTGCAGCTGGCGAAAATGGTGCTCCAGCAGGTGATTTATATGTGGTCATTCACGTTAAAGAACATCATATCTTTGAACGTGATGGCAATAACCTCTACTGCGAAGTGCCAATCAGTTTCTCAATGGCTGCGTTAGGTGGTGAAATTGAAGTTCCAACCTTAGACGGTAAAGTGAAACTCAAAATCCCTGCTGAAACCCAAACAGGCAAACTCTTCCGTATGCGTGGTAAAGGGGTAACCTCTACACGTAGCGGCTACGCAGGCGATCTCATTTGTCGCGTAGTGATTGAAACACCGGTGAACTTAAATAAAGAACAAAAAGAATTATTAGAAAAACTGGAAGAAAGTTTGAAAGGGCAAAAATCTCATAGCCCGAAATCTTCAAGCTTTTTAGACGGTGTGAAGAAATTCTTTGATAACTTAGGTAAGTAAGCCTAAACAGAAAGTGCGGTCAATTTTAAAACTATTTTGAAATTGACCGCACTTTTTTATTGATAAAAAAGGACCTATCCATGGGTCCTTTTTCTCTCTATTATTCTTTAAGCTTTAACCATTTGCTGGACAATGTTCCGGCTGTCATTGCACCATTCACATTCAGTGCAGTTCGTCCCATATCAATTAATGGTTCAATTGAAATCAATAAACCGACTAATTCTAACGGGAGATTTAAAGTCGATAACACCACAATTGCAGCAAAGGTTGCACCACCACCCACTCCAGCAATACCGAAAGAGGAAATCGCCACCACTAATACTAATGTTGCAATATAGCTCACCGTAAATGGATCAACACCCACTGTTGGCGCCACCATTACCGCTAGCATCGCAGGATAAATCCCCGCACAACCATTCTGTCCGATTGTTGCCCCAAAGGTAGCAGAAAAGTTTGCTACAACAGGATTATTACCCAGTTTATCTGTTTGAGTTTCAATGTTTAACGGAATACTCGCTGCACTTGAACGAGAGGTAAAAGCAAAGCTCAATGTTGACAATGCTTTTTTGAAGTAAGTGATTGGGTTAATACCAGATAAGCCAAGTAGTACGCCATGCACAATAAACATCAAGATAATCGCAATATAAGACGCAACAATAAAGCTACCTAAACTCAGAATATCTTCCCATTTTGATATAGCCGCCATTTTAATCATTAACGCGAACACACCGTAAGGGGTTAAACGAATGACAAAGCGTACTAAACGCATGACTAATTTATTTAATGTATCAACCCCTTGTGCAATACGATCACCGAGTGATTGATCTTCTTTGCGTAAACTTAACGCTGCCACACCTAAAAATGCAGAGAAAATCACGGTACTGATAATCGAAGTTGGATTTGCTCCAGTTAATTCTGCAAATGGATTTTTAGGAATAAAAGAAATCAACATTGCTGGAATAGAAAGGTTGCTGACTTGATCTACACGACCTACGACTTTCGCCTGTGCTGCTAATTCACGCTCACCGGCCACTAAACCTTCTGCAGTTAAACCAAACACTTTCACCATAATGATACCGATTAATGCCGCAATAGCGGTAGTAACTAAAAGCACGGAAAGTACGCTAAAACTGATTTTGCCTAATGAGCCGGCTTGATTTAAACGCGTAATCGCAGAAAGGATCGATACGAACACCAACGGCATTACAATCATTTGGAGTAAGCGAACATAACCGCCGCCCACTAAATTGATCCAATCCAAGGCGGTTTTCACGGTTTCTTGCTCACTTAAGGATTGCAGTAATGCACCGCCTACAAGCCCTAATAACAAACCAACAAATACCGTTTGACCTAATTTTTGCGTACTACGATAGAGATAATTAAGCCCTAAAAGCACAGCAACAAAAAGCACTAAAGTAATAAATAACATTTTTGTTCCTTAAGAAGTTGATAAGTAAGTCTATTTAATGGTTTTTATTAACGGAAATAAAATGTTTTTTAGGAATGAAATATAACTAAATAGAATTTAAAAGGGATAAACGATTTTATCCCTTTTTAAAATTGAAAAGAGAGTGATTGCTAGACGACAGAAATGGCTTTTATTTGTACATAAACATCCATGCCTTGAGCAAAATGCAATTCATTAAACGCCCATTTACTGATACTTGCCCAAACTTTATGCCCTTCCACCAACACCGCAATATCAATACGATTCTCTTGCGGAACGATTTGTACAATTTGCCCACGTAAGATATTACGAATACTCGTTTGCTCTGGCTTGCTGAGAGTGAGTGATACATCGGAACTATAAATACAGACGCGTACTTTTTCATTCGCTTGATGATGCACTTCGTTGATCCAAAGTTGCTGTTCGCCTAAAGAAAGTGCGGTCATTTTATAGGTTGGATTATGCAAATAGACAGGCAACGCCAACACACTACTCTGTTCCGATTCGCCTTTCCAAGGGGCAAATAACGGACTGTTCCACACATTTTCTAAGGTGTCATAGGCTTTCACTTTGCCGTTTTCCATCAGGACAACACGATCGGCCAAGCGTAAT
>CAKVVS010000254.1:0-244 GCA_934834395.1 Parahaemophilus parainfluenzae
GTTTCACGCCCATTAATCGTGCATTGAGTTTATCTTGCATGTAGCCTTGCAAAATTCCATCTTTGATTAAAACGTTACACTGACTTGGTACACCTTCATCATCAATGGTTAAAGAACCACGGCGGTTTTGTAATGTACCGTCATCCACAATCGTACATAATGGCGACGTCACTAACTCACCAATTTTACCCGTAAATAAGGAACTTTCTTTACGGTTGAAATCCCCTTCTAAACCGTGTCCCAC
>CAKVVS010000254.1:254-2507 GCA_934834395.1 Parahaemophilus parainfluenzae
TTCATGAAGCAACACACCGGGCCAGCCGGCTCCCAATACCACCGGCATTAATCCTGCTGGTGCCGCGACTGCACTTAGATTCACAAGAGCTTGACGAACGGCTTCTTTTGCAAAATTAACGGCACGAATATCCCCATTTACTACTTCAAAGAACCAATCTAAGCCAAAGCGTCCACCTGAACCACAACTACCCCGCTCACGTTTACCATCTTCTTCCACGAGAACCGAAATGGATAAACGCACAAGCGGGCGAATATCTGCAGCAAGCGTGCCATCTGTTGCAACCACTCACACTTCTTCATAAATCGAACTTAATGCTGCAGAGACATGAGTAACACGAGGATCTTCAGCTCGTGCGGTTCGATCCACAAGGTGTAATAACTCGATCTTTTTCTCTTTGCTTAAACTTTCTAACGGATTAATCGCCGCATAACGCTGAACCGTATTCACCGCATTAAATGCTTGAGGCGAAATTAAATTGCCTTCTTTAATTTGTGCGATACCTTTTACGGCCTCTGCACATTGTTGTAATGACGCTAAATTGATTTGGTCAGAATATGCAAATCCTGTTTTCTCTCCAGAAACGGCGCGTACACCAACACCGCGATCAATATGAAAGCCACCTTCTTTAATAATACTATCTTCTAATACCCAGCTTTCATCTTGGCTTAATTGAAAATAAAGATCTGCATAATCAATATGACGATGTGACATCACATCAAAAATATTAAGCAATGATTGATGCGATAAATTGCTTGGTGCAAGTAAGGTATCTGAAACCTGTTTTAACATTTGTTCTCCGAAATTAATCAAATTCTGTTTTCATCCCTCTTACTAAAGAGGGCTATTTCTTAAAAATTAGTTTAAATTATCCAATCCAAATTGGTATAAGGCATTTTTCTTATAACCATAAAGTTCTGCCACAATCGCTGCGGCTTTTTTTAAAGGTAATTCTTTAGCAATTAGAGTGAGGGCTTTAACCGCTTGCGGAGAAAATTCTTCGCTATCTTCTAATTTGGGTTTGCCTTCCACGATTAACACCATCTCACCTTTCGTGCGATTCGGATCTTCACTTAACCATTGACGAAGACTACTTAATTTATCCCCTGCAATGGTTTCCCATGTTTTCGTAATTTCACGGGCAAGCACAACATAACGATCACCCCCTAATACATCTTGCATATCGGCAAGGGTATCTAAAATGCGGTGAGTTGATTCATAGAAGATTAAAGTGCGGTCTTCTTCCGCAACGTTTTCTAACTTATCCTTACGAGCCTTGGTTTTCGCAGGTAAAAACCCTTCAAAGCAAAAACGATCAGAGGCGATGCCCGATGCACATAATGCCGTAATTGCCGCACAAGCACCGGGTAATGGCACTACTTTAATACCTGCCTCACGACATTGACGCACTAAATGAAAACCTGGATCGCTAATTAAAGGGGTTCCCGCATCTGAAATTAAAGCAATATTGGTGCCTTGTTTTAGCTTTTCTACCAATAAATGGGCTTTTTCTTGTTCATTGTGATCATGTAAGGCGAAAAAAGGCTTTTTAATGCCATAATGACTGAGCAATAAACCACTGTGGCGCGTGTCTTCCGCAGCAATTAAATCTACATGCGAAAAGGTCTCTAAAGCACGTTGTGTAATATCTTGTAAATTCCCGATTGGCGTAGCGACAATATATAAAATTCCGGTTAAATCATTCATTTTTGTTTGCTTTTACATTGTGAGATAAGTAAGATCGCCCATTATTGATTTATTCATTATGGAGCGAATATGTCTATTCTATTACAAGGCGGTCGTTTTAAAAAACGTTTAATGCCGATTTTATTGTCTGTTGCGTTAGCAGGTTGTTCTAACTTATTTGGTAGCAGCTTTACCCAAACATTACAACGTGATGCCAATGCAAGTTCTGAATTTTATATGAACAAATTAGGACAAGCACAAGATAAAGAAGATCAACAAACTTACAAACTCTTAGCCGCACGTGTATTAATTACTGAAAATAAAGTGCCACAAGCCGAAGAGCTATTAACTGAATTAGTTGACTTAAACGAAGCGCAACAATTAGACCGTACTTTAGTCGAAGCACGTATCGCTGCAGCGAAAGGCGCTAATGAGATGGCTGAAAATAAATTACGTGCGCTTGATCTCACGAAATTAAGTCCATCACAAAAATCTCGTTATTACGAAACCTTTGCTCAAACAGCAGAAAATCGTAAAGATGTGATTGAAGCGGTGAAAGCGCGTATT
>CAKVVS010000255.1:0-2472 GCA_934834395.1 Parahaemophilus parainfluenzae
TAATTAAATTCCTTACTTAGGGATAACCACGCTGCCATTATTATCAAAAATATAAATATTTATCAATTTCAAGATTATTACTCTCCAGTTTAATACTGTTTACCAACAATCATACCAAAATTTGTTCATTCTTAAACCAATTGAACACGCCGTTTGAACTAACTAATTTTCCAAACAGTCAAAGCAATCGTAAAAGGAATGCTTTTACACGCCGGATTGCATAAGTGCTTAGGCAAGCAATCCCGACAAAAATAGAGGAGTAGATTTATGAAATCTAAATTGATGAAAGGGTTAGTGATTGTTGCATTAGCAGGAAGCTTAACCGCTTGTGAAATGGACAGACAACAACGTCATACTGCAACAGGAGCAGCAATCGGCGGTGTAGCCGGTGGTTTATTAGGTGGTGATATTGCCACAACACTCGGCGGCGCGGCATTAGGTGGTGTAATCGGTAGTCAAGTGAATAAAGGTGGAGACTACGATGACAGAGAATATCGCCATCATAAAAAACATAAAAGACATCACCACCATAGAAAACACCGTGATTGGGATGACGACTGGGATGATGATTAAGCCAAAATACAGATAAAAATGACCGCACTTTTAAGATACAAATCAAAGTGCGGTCGTTTTTTAGGGATTATTTATGAATTAATAAGGATTACCACCAACCTAGTAGTTTCATCCATAATCCACCCACGCCAAACCAAATGACTAATGAAAGAATGGAAACAATAAAGCTCACGCCCCACCATTGACCGGTTGAGTTAT
Source organism: Parahaemophilus parainfluenzae (assembly GCA_934834395.1). GTDB lineage: Bacteria > Pseudomonadota > Gammaproteobacteria > Enterobacterales > Pasteurellaceae > Haemophilus_D > Haemophilus_D parainfluenzae_Q. Next base: position 772 of record CAKVVS010000255.1, read on the forward strand.
AACCTGAACCGTATAAAGCTGGGCCAGGACCACCTGCGTATTGCGTTAAACTCATGGATAATGTTGAGGTGTAACCTAAACCAATTGCAGCAATGATTGGTGGTGTACCCACAGCGATAGCCGCTGCCACGAAAGCGAGATACATTGCGGAAATATGCGCCATGGCTGAAGCAAAGAAATAGCGGGTATAGAAATACACCAATACCAAAATAGTAAAGGCAACTGGCCAGCTGAAACCACCCACGGATGAGGAAATGTGGGTTGAGATCCAAGTGATTGCACCGTATTTATTAAGTGCATTCGCCATCATCACCAATACCGCAAACCAGAACATCGTATCCCATGCGGTAGTTTCTGCCACGATATTTTTCCAGCTCATAATGTTGGTTAATAATAAAATCACTAAACCGATAAACGCTGAAATTGTTGCAGGAATATGGAAGACTAAATCACCCACCGTCCAAAGGAATAAAAGAAGGATAAAGTCTAGGGCAAGAATCCATTCTGCTTTGCTCATTGGGCCCATGCTTTTTAATTCTTCACGTGCCATTTCTGCCATTTTAGGCGTATCTTTTAATTCTGGCGGATAAATTAAATACACGAAATAAGGCAAGACGATTAAGCTCACAATACCCGGTACGATTGCCCCTAAGAACCATGTCATCCAAGTGATTTCCACACCTTGGCTTTTCGCAAGTTCTGCAATTAACGGGTTACCCGCCATGGCGGTTAAGAACATGGTACAAATAATGGTATCGATTTGAGAGACCGCAATCGCTAAGAATGCACCTGCACGACGAGCGGTTGGACCCGGTTTGGACTCATACGCATCAGCAATAGATTGCATAATTGGGTACATAATACCGCCTCCACGCGCAGAAGCCGAAGGAATCCCTGGACCGATAACAACATCAGCCAACGCCATACCATAAGCCACGCCCATCATTTTTTTACCAAAACGACCAACGAAGTACAGTGCGATACGTTTACCTAAACCGGTTTTAATCACCGCACGAGATAAAAACATGGCAATAGCAATCAACCAAATTGTGCCGTTTGCAAAACCGGATAACATGCCGACATCACCTTGTTTTGGTGAAATTGGTGTAAGTCCAGTCAAACCACTAATCACCAAGGCAACTAGCGTTGCAGCCCCCATAGGCATTGCTTTAGCGATAATAGCCACAATGGTTGCCACAAACAGTGCTAGCATTCCCCATGCTTTTGCGGATAAGCCTTCTGGCGTTGGGATTAACCAAATCCCTAAACCAACGATGACGGCAATCAGTAGCCCTTGCCATTTAAAGCCAAGTTTGACTTCTACTGCTGGAATTTTACTTTCCATAGGATAGCCCCTAGATAAATAATAAAAATAACGCATCACACATAACAACCGTGACACAATCGATTAAATAGCGATCATAAAGATACCACTTATTTAGTACGAGTAAAGATTTAAGAGATGTTTTTTATAAAATTTGATGAAAACTTGATGCAGATTAAAAAATAACTTTAAGAATGAAGAAATTGATTCACGCGTTCAAGCACGGCTTTTCTCACATTATCCTTTTCAAAAAGGATTTCATGTTTTGCTTGAGGTACAAGCATGGATTCTGCATGCGGAAAAAGTGCGGTCAATTTTTCAAGATTTTTGTTATCCACAATTTTTTCTTTTTCCGCTTGTAAAATAAGCACAGGTGT
>CAKVVS010000256.1:0-2472 GCA_934834395.1 Parahaemophilus parainfluenzae
GTGCTAGATCGCTTTTTAGAACGTAATTTATTCGGTTTGGCTTATCGTCATACTAAAACGGATTTTTTGCCGCTTATCAATGAAAAGATCGGTTCGCTTCCAGTATCCAAATGGCAGTCTGCATTGGCGGGGCATATTGCCTTTACACAAGATCCTGAAAATCATATTGCGCCTCTTGCATTTCAATTTGGGGCGATTTATTTCTATCGAGCTTGGCAAGATGAATTCCGCGTTGCGCAATATATTAAAAATGCCTTGAAAAATGCCTTGAAAAATGACCGCACTTTATCGGTAGAACCGCAACAAATTCGAACCTTATTAGATCGTTATTTTCCTCAACAACAAGCGCAAGTTGATTGGCAAAAAGTAGCAGTCGCAACGGCGGTAAAAAGTCCATTTTCTGTGATTACAGGTGGACCGGGAACAGGAAAAACCACGACAGTCACTCGCTTGTTATGCGTATTACAGGAATTATTTGGTGGCAAACTTCACATTAAATTGGTCGCACCAACGGGAAAAGCCGCGGCTCGTTTAACGGAATCCATTGAAAATGCCTTGGCACAAATGCCGATTTCAGATGAGTTACGAGCATCCATTCCTAAAACCGCAGAAACGTTGCATCGTTTACTAGGCGTTCGACCTTTTACCGATAGCGTGAAATATCATGCACATAATCCACTGCAAATTGATGTGTTAGTGGTGGATGAAACCTCGATGATTGATTTGCCTATGATGGCAAAACTGGTGCAAGCGTTGAAACCCGAAACACGTTTGATTTTATTGGGTGACCAAGCTCAATTGGCTTCTGTGGAAGCGGGGGCAGTATTAGGGGAAATCGCACAATTTTTAACGCTAGATTATAGCCCAGCTCAAGCCGATTATATCCATGCAACAACAGACTATACCGTTCCAACTTCGGATGAACATAGTCCGCTGCGTGATGCCATTTGCCATTTAACCTTTAGTCGTCGTTTCCGAGATGATTCGGGCATTAAACAACTTGCTGAGCAAATTCAACAAGGAAAAGGTGAGGGCAGTGTGGCGACTTTTGCGGAATATCCACAAGAGTTGCATTTCCATCATTTTGATGAAGAGCAAGACGTTAAAGAATCTGTTCGACAAGTGGTGAAAAGTGCGGTTGAAAATTACCGTGTTTATTTAACCCAACTTCAAACTTATTTTGCTCAGAAGAAAGATCTCAATGCAAAATTTATAGATGAAAAGGGCAATGAGAAAACTTATGCGGAAGCGATTTTAGATCGCTTTAATTCGGTGAGATTTTTGACCGCACTTCGAGCTTCGGCATTAGGTGTGGAAGAATTAAATCGTGAAATTGCTTTAGCATTACGAGCGGAGAAATTACTTTGGTTCCGTCAAGAAGACGATTGGTATATTGGTAAGCCAATTATGATTACCGAAAACGATCATAATGTAAAATTGTATAACGGTGATATTGGCTTGTGTTTAGCTAAAGGCAAAGTATGGTTCGGCAATCGAGAAGTTTCTACCAGTCGCATTCCTGCTCACGAGCCAGCATTTATGATGACGATTCATAAATCCCAAGGTTCGGAGTTTGATCATACCATCATGGTGTTACCAACAGAACCTAATCCAGTGCTTTCACGAGAGCTGGTATTTACCGGTGTCACCCGTGCGAAAAATCATCTTACCGTATTTGCCAATGAAAAAATCTGGCAAAGTGCGGTCAGAAATACCGTGAAACGACAAAGTGGATTAGGAAAGTTATTACAGGAAAAAGAGGAGTAAAAAATGAAATTATATGTTTACGATCATTGCCCGTTTTGTGTGCGAGCCCGCATGATTTTTGGTTTAAAAAATTTACCGGTAGAACTTGTGGCGCTCGCAAATGATGATGAAGCAACACCGATTGGTTTAGTGGGTAAAAAAGTTGTACCGATTCTTGTCAAAGAAGATGGTACCGCGATGCCGGAAAGTTTGGATATCGTGCATTATGTAGATGAGCATTTTGGTGAAAAAATCCTATCTGAACACGTTCGTCCTGAAATTGAAGCATGGTTAAAAGAAGTCGGCAGTTATTATGGTCATCTTACGACTGCACGCTTCACGCAAATTGGCTTAGCAGAATTTGAAACCCAAAGTGCGGTCGATTATTTCACTAAAAAGAAAACGGAATTTATTGGGGATTTTGCTGAAAATATTGCGAAGACCGAAACCTATCTCGCTCGCTTAAAAGGCGATTTAGAGAAATTAGCGGGATTAATTCAATCTGAAAGTGCCTTAAACGGCCAACTTTCTCTTGAAGATATTATCGTTTTCCCTGTATTACGAAATCTGACTTGTGTGAAAGACATCGAATTCCCACCAGCAGTTTTAGCTTATATCACGAATATGGCTAAATTAAGTGATGTGCCATTATATTTTGATAAAGCTGTTTAATCTTGGTGATACATAAGCTTTGGAAATACTGAAATTTTGACTATGGTTTATAGG
>CAKVVS010000257.1:0-2469 GCA_934834395.1 Parahaemophilus parainfluenzae
GGTTTATACAATGAGCGCGTAGGTGCCTTTACCCTTGTGGCTGAAAATGCAGAAATTGCTTCAACTGCATTAACACAAGTGAAATCAATTATTCGTACCCTCTACTCTAACCCTGCATCTCACGGCGGGGCGACCGTAGCAACGGTGTTAAATGCTCCTCAACTTCGTCAAGAATGGGAAAATGAATTAACTGAAATGCGTGAACGCATCAAAAAAATGCGTCATTTATTTGTTCAGTTATTAAAAGAATACGGTGCAGAACAAGATTTCAGCTTTATCATGGAACAAAACGGTATGTTCTCTTTCAGCGGCTTATCGCCTGAACAAGTTGATCGCTTAAAAGAAGAATTTGCGATTTACGCCGTTCGTTCTGGTCGTATCAATGTAGCAGGTATCACTGAAGACAATATTCGTTATTTATGTGAAAGCATCGTTAAAGTGCTTTAATTAATAAAAATAAAAAAGTGCGGTTGAATTTAACCGCACTTTTTTCATTTCAACATATCAAAAGAAAAGGCAGATTTTACTCTGCCTTTTTATCAAATAATTACCATTGGTAACCGATGCTTCCACCCCAGTTTACATCACTACGGGTATTGATACTTGCACCAACTTTAATCGAAACTTTGTTGTTATCAGAATTTCGACCATAACCAACAGCTAATGCATTTTCATTACGATACCCCCCAACACCAACTGAAACTAAGCTTTTACCTACTTCATTTGGACGTTGTAAGAAAGAAATCGCTGTCGCACCTGCGATACCTGCACGTAAACGACGATCAACGTGATCAATTTTATTGTCTAAACGATTAATGTTGTTATTAATGTTTTTCACTGCATTATCAACATAACGTTTATTTACTGCATCAGTTGGGTCTTTAGGATCGGCCACATTCACAATACGATTGTTGTGAACATCTAAGCCACCATGTGCATGGAGAGTTCCACCAACGTTAAGATCACCCGTTGTTGTGACATTAGTAAATGTTGGTGTATCAGATACTGCAACACTTAACACTTTGCCTTTTTTGTGGGTTAATTTAATATTTTTACCCGCATCAAGTGTTAACTTATCCATTTTGGTTGCAGTAGATTGAACCGTTTCTTCTGTCACTTCATTTACAACAGTACCTTCAGATGCACTTGCAGTCACGTTAAATCCACGACCACCCGCATTTTTAATTTCATCTTTAGTTTTTTGTGAGAGATCCACTTTATAGTTGGTTACTGTGGTTACAGTCACACCGTCTTTTCCAGTAACTTTGGTTGGTTCACCCACTGTTACAGTAATTGCATCAGAACCGGCATCAACAGAAGCTGAAGTGTCTTTTGCATTCACTTTAATTTTTGCAGCATTATCACCATCTTCAACAACGACTTTAGTATTTTCACCATCCACAAAATTTACTTTGCCATGGGTATTAATACGCGATGTTTCAGTATCATTGTTTTGAATATTGAAACCTGCATTGTAGTAAGCTTGATATAACTGACTACCATTTACCGCATCATTTGAAGTTGCAGTAATTCGACCTGCCCCCACATTTTGGATCTGGCGAACAAGTTTTCCATCACCTACAGAAACCGCACCAGTTTGAGTTGAAGAGGTGCCATTATAGTTAATGGTTGTACTTGTAGCGGTATCACCAAAAGAAGATAAAGCTTTTGCTGTCTGATCAAAATCATTAGCCGCACTACTTGAATAAGAACCTAATGTCACAGAGTTTTCATGCGTACCTTTTGCTTGATTACCAATCACTACCGCACTAACCCCAGAGACGTTACTAGATGTACCAAGAGCAATAGCATTAACAGCAGAGGAATTACTATCTTTACCAACCGCAACGGCATTCATTGATGAAGCGCTAGCATTAGAGCCAGATGCCAATGCATCACTACCCGAAGCCTTTGCTTTAGCACCTATAGCTATTGAGCTTCCACCAGTAGCTTCTGCGCCGTTACCTAATGCCGAAGCTTGAATAGCACTTGCTTTAGCACCATTACCTACAGCGGTCGAAACGATTGCACTTGCATTAGCTAAGGTACCTAGAGCCGTCGCACTTTGAGCACCAGCATAAGAACGACGTCCTAATGCTGTTGATTCTCGTCCTTCAGTGACTGCAGCTGAACCCACAGCAATAGAATTATCTGCTCTAGCCGATGCGCCTACACCTAATGCTGTTGCGCCCCATGCTGAAGCTGATGCACTATCTCCCAATGCGGATGCACTTTTTGCAAGAGCTTTCGAGTTTCGACCAACAGCGGTTGCTAGAGCACCTGTTGCATTTGCTGTTGCACCAAAGGCTGAAGCCCCTTCACCATCAGCATAAGATGCCACCCCTACAGCAGTTTGGCTATTTCCACCCGCTTTCTCATTAGAAGTTTTAGCCATTAAGCCAATAGCAATTGCGTTTGCACCTTTACCACTATAGGCTCTATTACCAATCGTCACGCCATATTGAGAAT
>CAKVVS010000258.1:0-2464 GCA_934834395.1 Parahaemophilus parainfluenzae
TTCCACACTAGCACTGACTTTTATTGCTCGTCCTCTGGGGGCCGTATTATTCGGACATTTTGGCGATCGCTTAGGAAGAAAAAATACCTTTGTTATGAGCCTGTTAGTAATGGGAATCTCAACTGTAGTAATTGGCTTATTACCGACTTACGACCGTATCGGAATATGGGCAACCATCTTACTTTGCTTGTGCCGTATTGGGCAGGGAATCGGTTTAGGTGGCGAATGGGGCGGCGCTGCATTAGTGGCAATCGAAAATGCACCTGAAGGGAAACGTGGTTGGTATGGCACTTTTCCACAATTAGGCGCTCCTCTAGGATTACTACTTGCCAATGGTGTCTTTTTACTCATTACCGCGCTTTTTGGACAAGCCGCAATGACTGACTGGGCATGGCGAATTCCATTTCTTTCCTCTTTTGTATTAGTTGCTATTGGGTTGTATGTTCGATTAAAACTTACTGAAGCGACAATATTTATTGCAGCACTTAACAAGCCTAAACCTAAAGCTTTACCGATGGTGGAAGTGATCGTTACTCATTTCAAACCATTTTTCTTAGGCATGTTGATCTGCATTGCAGGCTATGTGCTCTTTTATATTATGATCGCTTTCAGCCAAATTTATGCAAAATCTACCCCAACCGTATCGGAAGCCGGTTATGCAATGGGCTTAGGTTTCTCACCACAAATTTTTACTGCTTTACTAATGTGCAGTGCGATTTCATTAGCCATTACAATTGCTATTTCAGGCAAATATATCGATATCGTTGGACGACGAATTTGGTTAATTTGGACGACTGTTGGCGTTGCTCTTTTTGGTTTAGTCTTACCGTATTTTCTAGAAAATGGAACAACTTTGAGTTTGTTTTGGTTCTTAATCATTGGAATGGGATTAATTGGTATGGGTTATGGACCACTTTCAAGTTTCTTACCAGAATTATTTCCTACACACGTTCGTTATACTGGAGCATCCTTAACCTACAATATTGCAGGATTATTTGGTGCCAGTGTAGCAGCAATTATTGCATTACCATTGAATGCTAATTATGGCTTAAAAGGTGTTGGAATTTACTTAACCTTAAATGCTGTATTGAGTTTAATTGGATTATGGTTTATTACGGAAACAAGAGATAGGCAACTGCTCTAGATGAATTTATCAAACTTAAGATTTCACTAACATGGAAAATATTTTGGATAAAAGAATGCCTTTCACAAATTTAGATCGGAAAGGCATTTAAAATTAACTATATTTTTTATTATTTAAACCAGCACTAGAATAATTCTTCTGGTTGCGTTGCAGGAATTGCATCTTTGGTTTTTCCAGTTCCGCCATTTAAACGTTGTTGTAACTCTGGTGGAACATAATATCCACGTTCTTGCATTTCCGCAATATAAGTACGTTTAGGTTCGGTACCAACGATGAAGTATTCTTTACGCCCACCACCTTCAGACAGTAAACCAGAGTTACTATCAATGGTTTTTTCCATAATGTTTGGTGGAAGTGCAAGTTGACGTTCAGGTATATCAGAAAGTGCGGCTTTCATATAAGCCACCCAAGCAGGCATTGCGGTTTTTGCACCCGCTTCACCTTTACCTAATACGCGTTTGTTATCATCGAAACCAACATAGGTTGTGGTGACTAAGTTTGCACCAAAACCTGCATACCAAGCCACTTTCGCACTATTGGTGGTACCGGTTTTACCACCGATGTCACTACGTTTAATACTTTGAGCAATACGCCAGCTGGTACCTTTCCAGCTAAGTCCTTGCTCACCATAAATCGCCGTATTTAATGCGCTACTGATTAAGAAGGCTAATTCGCCACTAATCACACGAGGTGCGTATTCTTGTTTCGCTGCACCGTCTTTCGCATCTGCCATTAAATCAACAGAACCATCATTTAATGCTGATGTTTGAAGTTCTGGTAAGTCTGGTACATTGTCTGGTTGCTGATCTCCCTCACTTTCATCTGTATCGGTATTGCTATTACCTTTGGCTGATTTTAGCTTATCTGGATTAGCTACTTCTGCTACATCTTTAAAGCCATCAATTTTATCTTTAGTTTCACCATAAATTACAGGAATATCATTACAGGTGATACAAGCAATTTTGGGGTTCGCAATAAATAAATCTTTACCGGTATTGTCTTGAATTTTTTCGATAAGGTAAGGATCAATTAAGAAACCACCGTTATCAAATACCGCGTAAGCGCGCGCCATTTCCAACGGAGTAAAGGATGCCGCACCTAAGGCAAGCGCTTCACTGGCAAAATATTGATCACGTTTAAATCCAAAACGTTGTAAGAAGTCAGCCGTAAAGTCAACACCTGCAGTTTGTAGTGCTCGGATGGCAATCATGTTTTTAGATTGACCTAACCCTACACGTAAACGCATTGGACCGTCATAACGATCAGGTGAGTTTTTTGGTTGCCACAAAGGTTGTCCTGGTTTTTGAATAGAGATAGGAC
>CAKVVS010000259.1:0-2453 GCA_934834395.1 Parahaemophilus parainfluenzae
GAGTTGAACCCACCCGGGAACGCTGGCGTCCCCAACAGGATTTGAAGTCCTGCCACCTCACCGGAGATGACGACCTTCCGTTATTGAAATTGCGGTTACTTTAGCGTAAATTAGTTCGCAATTCAACGCCATTTTGAAATAGGAATTAAAAATGACCGCACTTTTTCAACAACTTCCTTCGGTAGATAAATTTTTAAAAATACCAGAAGGTGAAATGCTTTTAACTGAATTTGGTCATTCAGCCGTTGTACGTGAATTGCGCCAATTATTGTCTGAAGGACGCGAGTTTATCAAACAACACCAAAACTTACCGCACTTTTTTGCCGATCATCTAAGTACATTGCATTATTTACAAGAGCGATTGACTCAACAAAATCATGTGCAAATTAAATCAGTTCATAATTTAACGGGTACGGTATTACATACAAATTTAGGGCGAGCATTATGGCCTGAAACAGCACAGCAAGCGGCACTTCATGCGATGAAAGGTAACGTTGCGCTGGAATATGATTTGGAAGAAGGCAAACGCAGTCATCGAGATAATTATATTAGTGAACTACTTGCACAACTTACCGGTGCAGAAGCGGCGTGTATCGTAAACAATAATGCTGCAGCGGTACTCTTGATGTTAGCCACCTTTGCAAAAGATAAAGAAGTAATTATTTCTCGCGGGGAATTAATTGAAATTGGTGGCGCATTTCGCATCCCTGACATTATGGCTCAAGCCGGCTGTAAACTGGTTGAAGTGGGTACCACAAACCGCACACATTTGAAAGATTATCGTCAAGCAATCAACGAAAATACCGCTTTCTTAATGAAGGTACATTGCAGTAATTATCATATTAGTGGATTTACCGCTTCGGTTTCAGAACAAGAGTTAGTTGAGCTAGGACGAGAATTTGATATTCCAGTGATTACGGATCTGGGCAGTGGTGCATTGATTGATCTAAGCCAATATGATTTACCAAATGAGCCAACGGTACAAGAAAAAGTCGCACAAAGCGTAAACTTGGTGTCATTCTCAGGTGATAAATTATTGGGTGGAACACAAGCTGGTATTATCGTCGGTAAAAAAGAGTGGATTGCTCAGTTACAAGCTCATCCATTAAAGCGTGTATTGCGTTGTGATAAAGTGATTTTAGCCGGGCTTGAGGCAACATTACGCCTTTATCTTCAACCTGAAAAACTTACTGAGACATTGCCAACTTTGCATTTGCTCACCCAATCAATAGATGTATTAAAAGAAAAAGCTGAACAACTTAAAGCCTGTTTAGCAAATCGTTTAAAAGATTACAACGTTGAGATTGAAGAAAGCTTTGCTCAGATTGGGAGTGGTTCCCAACCAATGGCGACGATCCCTTCTTTTGCAGTGACGATTGCTGAAAAAACAGAAGCAAAATTGACCGCACTTTTAACAGTATTCAAAGCGTTAGAACAACCAATAATTGGTCGTGTTGAAAAAGGAAAGATTTGGTTAGATTTACGTAGCGTGGCTGACTTTAAGGCATTATTAGATACGGTGGAAAAATTATGATCATAGTAACATCAGGGCACGTCGATCATGGTAAAACAGCCCTTTTAAAAGCACTGACAGGTACGAATACCGCCCATTTGCCGGAAGAAAAAAAACGTGGCATGACCATTGATTTAGGCTATGCCTATTTGCCTTTAAAAGAGAAAGTGCTTGGGTTTATTGATGTACCTGGCCATGAAAAGTTTCTCGCCAACATGTTGGCCGGGCTTGGTGGTGTGCATTATGCCATGCTTATTGTTGCAGCCGATGAAGGGATTGCCGCACAAACTAAAGAACACTTAGCGATTTTACGTCAGCTTCAATTTACTGAAATCATGGTAGTGATTACCAAGGCAGACCGAGCAACTGATGAGCAAATCGAGGCACTAAAAACACAAATTCAGATGGATTATCCATTCTTAGCTCAATCTCATTATTTTATTACATCGGCACAAACGGGCTTAGGAATTGATGCGTTACGCGATTATTTAGCCAATTTACCGGAATTAGCCGAAATAAATAAACCGTTTCGTTATGCTATCGACCGTGTCTTTAGCGTGAAAGGGGCGGGGACAGTAGTAACAGGCACAGCATTTGCTGGCTCAGTATCTATTGATGACGAACTTTTCCTTTCAACAGGACAAAAGGTTCGTGTTAAAAATATCCATGCTCAAAATACACCGAGTGAGAAAGGCTTGGCTGGTCAACGCTTAGCCCTCAATTTAAATGTCGATTTAGATCGTATTCCAATGCAACGCGGCGATTGGTTGTTAGCCTCAGAACCACTTGAGCCAACTGATCGTATTACCATTGAAATTACGCCTGAAGTGAATTTGAAAGATAGTCAGCCTGTGCACATTTATCATGCCGCAAGCCGCACAACAGGTAAGCTTACTTTGCTTGAAAGCAAAAATGCAATGAAAAATGACCGCACTTTGGC
>CAKVVS010000260.1:0-2398 GCA_934834395.1 Parahaemophilus parainfluenzae
GTGTAGCGTTACACAATACAGATTAACTCTGAGGAATTAAAAAGTCAAGCATATGCTTGGCTTTTTCTTTGGGAATAATAATGCTACTTAAGAGCCTTTAGATGCCCTTTCGATAATAAACAATATCATAATTGCTGAAATCATAATTAAGCATAATCCCAATAATTTATGTAAACACCTAAAAATTCAACCGCACTTTAAAAGAAAAAAGCCGTCTGAAATCTAACATTCAGATGGCCTTTTCAATTTATTCGATTATTTCTTCACAGGCTCTACTTCACCCACAGCTTTCTGAGATTTCTCATCCATTTCCACTTTAATATTGTGGTCCACCACCACATTCATATTAATGGTGATGCCTTCCTTTGGTGTATCCAATTGAATGGTTGGTGTGCAAGCTGTAAGTGTAAACATTGCCGCTAAAATAAAAAAGTGCGGTTGAAATTTAAGGTGTTTTATCATTTCTCTTTGTCTAATTGCTTATAAAGTTTATATTGCAGATTTTGTTCAAATTGCGAGCCATAGTCAATCATATTCCACAATTCAAACATATTTTCTTGGTGCGTATAATTTAACGTTATCGGATTATTGGTTCGCTTGGTTGGATTAAACCCGCTGATACTCGCACGCAATGTCATTTGCCCTTTCGGATCGAGCGTCACCGCTGCATGGGAATTTTGTAGTTCCATTTCTTTTAATAAATCCACCAAGATATTTTCTGTCCAACCACCTTTTTTCAACCCTTTCACCATTTCATCGGTTAATTTGATGGACACATTTCCCACTTGTTCCAATGTACCATTACAAATCAAACATTCCTTATGTCCAAGCCAAAATGGCAGGGTCGCATTGGCGCGGCCGGTTAAGGTTACTTGGTTATATTGTGCCAAGGCTAACACTTGGGCTAAATCAATATTAGTAAAAGAAAGTGTCGCCATTTTACTTTGTGGAAAACTGAGCTGAGGCACCGTCAATACGCCATCAAATAAGGAAAGTTTCACATTTCTCAAAGTAAGCGGATTTTTCATGGTATTCGGATAACGCCCAAACAAATCCAATTCTCCATTTGCGACGGAAAGCGCACCATAGCGAATATTGTGAGTCGAAATATGGATTGGTTTACCCAAAGCCACTTGCAATGCCGAGTTTTCATAATTCATTGGGAAATAAATATTCAAGCCATAAATCTCGCCATCTGGCATAGTGATTTTGCCATTTTTAAGATTCAGCTCCCCCTTCATCTTCACGCCATTGCCATTGATTGCGAATTCACTCTGCCCTTTAATGCTACCCTCATGAATTAACCAATTCCATTGTTGAGGGAAAAGTGATTGGAATACTTTTGCAGATTGTTCTTTCCAGCTGATTTTGCCTGAAAGTGCAGTATTTTGATATACACCCAAGACATCTAAAGGCCCAAGCGAACCAGCCTTTAAATCACCTGCGAAATTGAAGTTACTGATACTCTTACCATCAATACCTAAACCGAAAACAGGCGAAACAAAACGACCGCCATAAGCCAGTTCAATCCAATCTGTTTTCGCTTGCAACAAACCTCGAATATGCTCTTCTTCATAATCCCAGCGGAGTCTGTCTTTGAGTTCCAACGAAAGCGGTGCCATTTTCACCTCTTTCATATTTACTTCATTAGAACGTGCAGAAAGCTGATTTAATTCAATATGATCCGCTTCCCAAAAACCTTTCCCTTCCATTTTGACTGGCGTATTTAAGGATTTCCAGTTTGCACTGCCATTGATTGTCCAATCCCAACGGTTTGTCGCTTGTTTTTCTACAGACTGCAACTTATGTTCTTCATCCCGCAAATCAAACACGGTTTTAATACCGGCAATAAACTCATGGGCGTTTCCGTCTAATTTTAAATCGAGATTTTCAAACTGTGGTGTCGTACCCTTTAATGTTGCGAGCAAACGACCTTCCAAGCCATAACGACCGATAATAATGTCATCTAATGGTAAACGAACATGCAATTTGGTATCTGGCTGAACGGTATCCATTTTAAAGACGGAACCCGGGTAAAAATACACCACTGGATGTGTGAAGAGCCCGCCAAGATGATAGGTTAAATTAGTTTGTGCCACGGTAGCGTTATAACGTAAATCCCCGCGTGTTTTCAGCTCAAAATCCAATTCGTTATTATCATCCCCCCCACCGATTTCACCATTTTTGCCTGAAATCACGATCTCCCCTTTGCCCATTTCGCCAAAGGTTTGCAAGATCACGTTCATATCAATGCTTAACGGCAACAAGCCCTCTGCTGCACGGTGGATAGATAACCCAAGGAAGCCTTTAATCGGTTGATAGCTGTCGAAAGTCCAGTAAAATTTCCCCCATGAAATATCCAAACCGTCTTTGGTGAAGACGAAAGGCACATCCAACA
>CAKVVS010000261.1:0-2394 GCA_934834395.1 Parahaemophilus parainfluenzae
TTTCTTTGATGCTTCCATTATGGAGAACTCCTTGTGTTCGGATTAGTCAATAAGCCGAGCGCGTATTCTACACAAAACGAGCAAAAAAGCAAAGGGTGATTTTTGAAAGGATTCAATGATAGCAGGGTTGGCAATCGTTTACCTAAGCCAGGCTTGATTTTGATTAAACCTGGCTTAAGTTTGTTTTATTTAGGAAAATTGAGTGATTTTTTCACTCAAATCATCCAACATTTCATAACGTTTTCGGTACATAGAACGTTTTTTACTGGCAATTTCTTCCAATGGTTTACGGGCGCTTTCAAGCGGTAATTGCCAATATTGACCATTTAATTGCCCTTGGTTTTCTTGCCAGAATTCATCGTAATTGAATAGAATTTTACTGCGAGCAGATAGGCGATATTTACCTTGTGAAGTGTGAGGAATACCGATTAATTCACATTGCCATTTTTCGGCTAACAAGCGGAAAACATTCATCAACATAAACATCGGGCGAACACCGTGTAATTCTTTTGTGGCTTGTTTTACGGCTTCTTGCGCTTCTTCATAAGAAGGGCCTTGAATTGAAGCAATAAGTAACTTATTTGGCTTTAAAAAGGTGAAAGAAGCATCATAAATGCTACGCCCATCATTGTCTTTTAAGTTAATGGAAAAATAACCTTCGAAAGGGTCAATCTGATTGATATTGAAATAAATACCAAGTTGATCTGTTAATTGTGCTAATAAAAGGGATTTTTCTTGCAGTAGTTTTTTACAAAATTCAACGCCCATTTTTTCTTCAAGCATAGATAGATTACCAGTAATGGCATTGAGTCGATCGGTTGCAGAAAAACGTTTGTCACAATAGGTCGCGAGCAATGCATTAAAACGATATGGATTTTGTTGAAACAGCGGAATCCAGGTTTGGTTAGTATTTAAGAAATCAACCAGTGCATCACATTGTTTTTTAAATAAAAATTTTCGTCCGTAATAACGGGCTTTATCCCTTAATTGTTTTTTTAATGGGTGATTGCAAGAATCGGGCAGTAATTCTTGAAAGGTCGCGAAAGTAATAGTTTGTTTTGCTGTCATAATGGATAAAGTGCGGTTATTTTTTCAAACGTTTTTTATTGGGTAAAATCATGCTGATTTTTGACCGCACTTATTGTACCTGTATTCCATGGTTTTTCCAATTAAGCATCAATAAAGGTGGTTCTTTACTTGCCTGTTTTTCGATTTCTCCCTAATATGCCAAATCCTACCTTGAATTTATGCAACTCATCCCCATATTCAATAAAATTATAGAATTGATGTAAGAGAGATAATTATGAACGCCAAAAGAACTCAACAACGTACACTTCCTGTGTTGCCATTACGGGATGTTGTCGTTTTCCCTTATATGGTGATGCCACTTTTTGTTGGGCGCGCAAAATCGATTAGTGCCCTTGATGAAGCCATGAATGAGGGCAAACAATTATTATTGGTGTCACAAAAGCAGGCTGATTTAGAAGAACCTACCGTTGATGATGTATTCGATGTTGGGACGATTGCGAATATTATTCAATTATTAAAATTGCCAGACGGCACAGTGAAAGTGTTGGTGGAAGGTCAACAACGCGCAAAAATCAATCAATTAAATGATGGTGAAGACCATTTTTCTGCGGAAGTTACACCGATTGAAACCACATTTGGCGATGAAAAAGAATTAGATGTGGTGAAGGCTGCTGTTTTAAATGAATTTGAAAGCTATCTGCAACTCAATAAAAAAATTCCTGCAGATGTTTTAGGTGCGCTTCAACGCATTGATGATACCGATCGTTTAGCAGATACCATGGCTGCCCATATTCCAGTGACCGTTCGCCATAAACAAAGCGTGTTAGAACTGGCAGATGTGCAAGAGCGTTTGGAATACTTGCTCGGCATGATGGAATCTGAAGCAGATATTCTTCAAGTTGAAAAACGCATCCGTGGCCGTGTGAAAAAACAAATGGAGAAAAGCCAGCGCAACTATTATCTTAGCGAACAAATTAAAGCGATTCGCAAAGAAATGGACGAAGGCGAAAGCGAAGATACCATTGATGAAGTTGAGCAACTTCGTCAAAAGGTTGAAGCGGCAGGTATGCCAGCAGATGTGCGTGACAAAGTGGAAAGTGAGTTACAAAAACTCAAAATGATGTCAGCGATGTCGGCTGAAGCGACGGTGGTGCGTAGCTATGTTGAGTGGATGCTTCAAGTACCATGGCATAAATGCACCAAAGTGAAGAAAGATATCGCAAAAGCACAACAAATCTTAGATGCGGATCACTACGGTTTAGAACGTGTGAAAGAACGCATTTTAGAATACCTTGCAGTGCAAGCACGTCTAAACAAAATCAAAGGTCCAATTCTTTGTTTAGTGGGACCGCCAGGGGTAGGTAA
>CAKVVS010000262.1:0-2389 GCA_934834395.1 Parahaemophilus parainfluenzae
GATGAAGAAATTCTGCCCAGAAGATATTCCGGCAATTAAAGCAGATTACAAATTACATTGGGATAATTGGAAAGCGATTATCCAAGAAGTTGCAAAGCAACTCGGCATGCCTTTTGCAAAACCGCATATTGAAAGTTGGACCAATGGTTGGCAAGTCCGCGCCCATTTCTTCGCTTATTTTAAATATGAGTTTAATCAGAATTCTGCAGCCATTTTTTCGGTGCTATTAAATCGTCGCCGACTAAGAGTGTGTTTAGATTGGCATTGCTATCGTGCAGATCGCTCACAAATTAATGTGCAACAATATAATCAATGGCTTGATCAATTTGATTTCAAACAATTTGCCGATTTTGATATTTGGCGAGAAGATGAAAGCGAATATGATGATTTTCGCCAAGTGAAAACTATTTCTGAAAAAGATCTTCTCTTGCGTTCAGAGGACGATTTTTGGTGTATTGGGAAAAGTATTGAAAAAGATCAACTAAGCCAAATTGATCCTGTTTTATTTATCACGCAAACCATCCAACAATTACAATCGCTTTACGATCGCTGTCATCAATAAAGTGCGGTCATTTCCATTAAATTTTTTCGTCTTGTTTATTTGTTATGCTATCATTACATTAGTTTAACATTTTTAACAATTTTTCTTTTAGGAGAACTTTATGAAAAACGTCGTGATCGTTGGTGGTGGCGCTGGCGGCATTGAATTAGCGACATTTTTAGGTGACAAATTAGGTCGTAAGAAACAAGCTAAAGTGACGCTTGTGGATCGCAATGCGACCCATTTATGGAAACCATTATTACATGAAATTGCCACAGGTGTCATGGATGATGGTATGGATTCCCTGAGCTATCGTGCACACGGGAAAAACCATCATTTTAGCTTTGAACAAGGTTCGATCACGCGCATCAATCGTGAACAGAAATATGTTGAACTTGCCCCCGTTTATGGGCAAGAAGGCGATATGCTCGTGGTTGCACGTCGTATTCCTTATGATTACTTAGTGATTGCGATCGGTAGTAAATCGAATGATTTCAATACAAAAGGCGTGGCTGATAACTGTATTTTCTTAGACAGCTCAGATCAAGCACTTCGCTTCCAACAAAGAATGTTGGAATTATTCCTTAAATTCTCAGAAAACCGTGTATTAGACGATATTGGTGAAGAAGAATTTAAACAGAAATTAGTGGATGAGAGCAAAGTCAATATTGCCATTGTTGGCGGTGGTGCAACTGGCGTGGAATTAACCGCTGAGCTTTATCATGCCACTGAAGACCTATCTTCTTACGGTTACGGTAAAATTGATAATTCTTGCTTGCAAGTCACCTTAGTTGAAGCGGGTCCTCGCTTATTACCTGCTCTACCTGAAAATTTATCTGCAGCGGTATTAGATGAATTGCAAGAAATGGGGGCAAACGTGAAATTAAATACGATGATCACGGAAGCCCAACCAAATACACTTATCACCAAAGATGGTGAAGAAATCAAAGCTGATCTGATTGTGTGGGCGGCGGGTGTTCGTACCTCAACGGTGACACAGCAATTTGATGGATTAGAGCTTAACCGCATCAATCAATTAGTGGTAAAAGATACCCTTCAAACTACGGTGGATGACAGTATTTTCGCGATTGGTGACTGTGCAGCATTAATGCAACCAAACGGTAAATTAGTTCCGCCAAGAGCGCAAGCTGCACATCAAATGGCAAAAGCTTGTGCGAAAAATATCTTTGCACTTTTTGAGCAAAAACCATTAAAAGCATTCAAATACAACGATAAAGGCACCTTGGTTTCTCTTTCAAGCTTTACCGCATTGGGTAGCATTTCAAATAAATTTGGGAAAAACCCACTAACTGTTCAAGGTAAATTTGCACAGTTTGCGTATGTGTCTTTATATCGTATGCACCAACATGCTTTGCATGGATGTATTAAGATTGGCTTGATTATTTTAGTGGATAAACTTAACCACTATTTAAAACCAAGATTGAAATTACATTAATACAAAAAGTGCGGTCAAATTTAACCGCACTTTTTTATTTCTTAAACGAGTTGATTGTTATGCTCATAAGCATAAAGTGTATTAAACATCAGCATGGCAACCGTCATTGGCCCTACTCCACCCGGTACTGGCGTAATATAAGCCGCTTTTTGTATCGCCACATCATATTCCACGTCACCGACTAATTTACCATTGATACGGTTAATCCCCACATCAATGACTGTTGCCCCTTCTTTAATCCAATCGCCTGGAATAAAACGAGGCTTGCCCACAGCCACGACTAAAACATCAGCCTGACGGATATGATGCTCTAAATCTTTGGTGAAACGGTGAGTCACCGTAACCGTTGCACCCGCCAACAATAATTCAAGTGACATTGGACGACCCACAAT
>CAKVVS010000263.1:0-2372 GCA_934834395.1 Parahaemophilus parainfluenzae
ATGGTAAGCTGTTGAAGTAGCTCAGGACGATGGATAAAAAAATCTGGGTGATTTTTTAGGTAGTCAGCAATATCTTGTTCAGTCATCAAAAACTCCTTAAAAAATAACCGCACTTGGTTGTACCAAAGTGCGGTTTATTTTTATGCTGTTTTAGGCCGCAAATGGATCGCGTAAAATCATTGTTTGAACACGATCTGGACCCGTTGAAAGGATAGCAACCGGTACGCCAGTTACTTCTTCGATACGTTTGATGTAATCACGGCAAGTTTGCGGTAATTTATTTACATCAGTCACACCAAAGGTGTTTTCTTTCCAACCTGGTAAGGTTTCGTAAATTGGTTCTACGCCTTCCCAATCTTTCGCTGCTAATGGTGCATATTCAACGATTTCACCATTTGGCATTTTATAAGCCGTACAGATTTTCACTTCATCGAAACCATCTAATACGTCTAATTTGGTCATACAGAAACCAGAAATTGAGTTAAGCTGAATCGCACGGCGAATCGCTACAGCATCAAACCAACCACAACGACGTGGACGACCAGTTACTGCACCAAATTCGTTACCTTTACGGGCAATTTCAGCACCGGTTTCATCGAATAATTCAGTGGTGAATGGACCGCCACCAACACGTGTACAATATGCTTTGATGATACCTAACACATAATCAAGGTTACGAGGACCGAAACCAGAACCAGTTGCTACGCCGCCTGCAGTGGTGTTCGAACTGGTTACATACGGATAGGTGCCGTGGTCAATATCAAGCATAGTGCCTTGTGCACCTTCGAATAGGATGTTGTCGCCATTTTTACGAGCAGTATCTAAGATGGTTGTGATATCTGCCACCATGCCAGTAATAATATCGGCTACTGCGAACACGTCGTCTAATGTTTTTTGATAATCAACAGGTTCTACTTTGTAGTAGTTCACCAATTGGAAATTATAGTATTCAAGGATATTTTTTAATTTTTCAGCAAATGCTTCGCGATTGAATAAATCGCCCACACGTAAACCACGACGAGCGACTTTATCTTCATAAGCTGGGCCGATACCACGACCGGTTGTACCAATGGCTTTTTTACCTAATGCGGCTTCACGTGCGTGATCCATTGCAACGTGATAAGGTAGGATTAATGGACAAGCTTCTGAAATTAATAAACGTTCACGTACCTTTACGCCACGGCTTTCTAATTCGCCCATTTCTTGCATTAATGCAGCAGGAGAAAGCACTACGCCGTTACCGATTAAACAGGTCACGTTATCACGTAAAATACCTGATGGAATTAAGCGTAATACGGTTTTTTCACCATTAATAATTAAAGTGTGACCTGCGTTGTGACCACCTTGGTAACGCACCACATATTTAACGCGATCTGTTAATAAATCAACGATCTTGCCTTTCCCTTCATCGCCCCACTGAGCGCCAAGAACAACAACACTTTTTCCCATAATTTCCGCCTTAAGTTTGCGTAAGTTTATAAATCAGACAAACGATTACTTTACTCTTTTTTGGTCGTAATCTCAAATTTTAAACGTAAAAAAGTGCGGTTATTTTAAACCGCACTTTCAGTAAATTTTTTATTCAAACAATGATTTGTGTAATGAACGAACCACGTCATCTGCTTTGTCACTATGTGCTAGCATACAAATGTTATTGGTGCTTGCGCCATAGCTAATCATGCGAATGTTATAGCCTTCAAGAGTGTCAAAAATACGTTTTGCCACACCTGAAGCGAGGTGTAAATCATTTCCAATTAATGCGACAAGCGATAAGCCAGTATCCACTTTTACGGTACAATATTGGCTTAATTCTTCTAGTAATTCAGGTGAAAGTAATTCAACACCAGATGAAGCAGAACCTGTTTTATCTAAGGTTAATGCAATGCTTACTTCAGAGGTTGTGATCGTATCCACAGAAATTTTATATTTCGCTAAGATAGTGAATACATTCGCTAGGAAGCCTTGTGCATGTAACATACTGAGACTTGAAAGCGTTAATAGGGTTTGATCGCGACGTAATGCAATGGCACGGAATGTCGGACGAGGTTGCGGATCACGTGTTACCCAAGTACCGCCAGCTTCTGGTGCTTTACTTGAACCCACATAAACAGGGATATTACTGCGTACAGCAGGAAGTAATGTTGCAGGGTGTAATACTTTCGCCCCAAAGGTTGCCATTTCAGCGGCTTCAGCAAAGCTCATGGTATCAATACGTTGTGCATTTTGTACGATACGTGGATCGGTCGTATAAATTCCCGCTACATCAGTCCAAATTAAGACGTCTTTTGCGTTTAATACTTCTGCTAAAAGTGCTGCAGAGTAGTCACTACCACCACGGCCTAAAGTTGTGGTTTTACCGCCAGGTTCACGAC
>CAKVVS010000264.1:0-2359 GCA_934834395.1 Parahaemophilus parainfluenzae
GATACAAACTGTGCGACATCATCATATCGCCGACCCAAGACGGGCCGATAATTAAAATATTCATGCTTGACCTTATAACAAAAGTGCGGCTAAAAATAAGATTAATTTTAACCGCACTTTATTCATTTCCTAGTATTGAACGACATTATTTGTTCAATATTTTTATTTATTTAACCACGCCATGTACTCAGCCACACCTTCCGCTACGGTTTTAAATGGTTTGTCGTAGCCAGTTGCACGAAGTTTCTCAAGGTTAGCTTGCGTATATTCTTGATAGCGAGATTTCAAATGCTCTGGGAATGGAATGGTTTCCACTGCACCTTTGCCATGGAATTTAATTACCGCTTTCGCCACTTCTGCGAAAGACTCTGCATTGCCGGTACCACAGTTAAAGATACCCGAAATGCCATTTTGCCAGCACCAAATGTTGACTTGAGCCACATCACCTACATAAACGAAATCACGGCGGAAGTGTTCACTGCCTGCAAATAATTTTGGATTTTCGCCTTTCAGGATTTGGTTATTTAAGTGGAATGCCACACTCGCCATTGAGCCTTTGTGTCCTTCACGCGGACCATACACGTTAAAATAACGGAAACCACATACCGGTGATTGTGCTTCAGGTAAAATCGCACGCACATATTGGTCGAATAAGAATTTAGAATAACCGTACACATTCAATGGACCTTCAAATTCACGCTCTTCACGGAATTCAGTTTTGTCGCCATAAGTCGCCGCACTTGATGCATACAAGAACGGAATTTGACGATCTAAACAGTAATGCAATAACTCTTTTGAATATTCGTAGTTATTGTGCATGATGTATTTGCCGTCCCATTCAGTAGTCGCTGAGCAAGCGCCTTCATGGAATACTGCATCGATATCACCTAAATCATCACCTGCAATAATTGACGCAATGAAGTCTTCTTTATCACAGTAATCTGCGATATCAAGATCCACTAAGTTAATGAATTTAGTCCCGTCTTTTAAGTTATCCACCACTAAAATATCTTTGCGTCCCATATCGTTTAATGCTTTAACGATATTACTGCCGATAAAACCAGCACCACCTGTTACGATAATCATAATTCTGTCCTCTTTAAAATAAGTCTGTGTATTGTAATAGATTTTGTACCGCTTAGCCAAAAAACTCTGTGAAAAACAACCGCACTTTTAAGCCCCAGTAACTTGTCCAGCCCGTTGTGGCCAAATCCATTTTTCCTTTACTTAAAATAATAATAGTCGGAGTCACATTCACCTGCCATTGATCCGCAATCTTGCCTTGAGGATCATTTACCGTTGTAAACTGATAGTGATACGTTTGTAAATAATCCTCCACGTCCTTATTTGTCCCTGAACGTAGTGCGATAGAGACTACCGGATAGCCTTCTTCTGAAAGTGAATTAATCGCTGGAGAAGTATAACGACAATAACCACACCAACTTCCCCAGAAATAAATGATCGTCGGCTTAGCTTGATCTAATTGGGGTAAAAAGAAGGCATTTCCCTGTAAATCATAAAGTGCTGTCGCATTGATTTCAGGTGGAATATTGGGTTTACGAATAAAATCGAGAATACTGCTTACGACAATCAACGTCAGTAGGAGCGAAATCACATTTTTTAATAATGTTTTAAGTTTCACAATAAAATTTCATGATCTAGGATAAATGAATTGTAATCGATTGGAAAAGTGCGGTCAAAATTGCGGATATTTTGTTATGATAACCACATCATTTAATAAGGAGAAAAAATATGGATAGTAAACAATTAGCACAATATATTGATCACACTGCCCTTACTGCTGAAAAAACAGAACAGGATATTCTTAAGCTCTGCGATGAGGCCATTCAATACGGCTTTTATTCAGTCTGTATTAATTCAGGTTATATTCCTTTAGCCAAAGAAAAACTCGCTGGCTCAAACGTCAAAATTTGTACGGTTGTTGGTTTTCCACTTGGTGCTAACTTATCTTCTGTCAAAGCGTTTGAAACCCAAGAAGCCATCAAAGCGGGTGTGGGTGAAATCGATATGGTAATTAATGTCGGTTTGATTAAATCAAATAAATGGGATGCCGTAAAAGACGATATTCAAGCTGTATTAACCGCTTGTCATGGCGTGCCATTTAAAGTGATTTTGGAAACCTGCTTACTCACCAAAGAAGAAATTGTGAAAGCCTGTGAAATCTGTAAAGCGTTAGGTGTGGCATTCGTTAAAACCTCAACTGGTTTCAATAAAGGCGGCGCAACCGTAGAAGCTTTAGCATTAATGAAGAAAACGGTAGGCAACATTGGTGTGAAAGCCTCTGGCGGTATTCGTGATACTCAAACCGCACTGGCAATGATTGAAGCAGGTGCTACAC
>CAKVVS010000265.1:0-2357 GCA_934834395.1 Parahaemophilus parainfluenzae
GACCAATCGTTTTGCCAAAAAATGCGTGAAAGGTTTCATTCGATACCCTACCACCATTGGCGATTTACACAACATCGCTTCAAGTGCAGCGGTACCTGAAGCTAGTAAAGTCGCTTCGGCGGCAATCATCACTTGGCGTGCTTTACCATCAATTAAATGCATATCAAGATCAGGAGCAATCTGAGCCTTTATTTCCTCAAATTGCTGGCGACGCTTTTCATTCACCAAAGGGACTAAAAACTGCAATTCTGGATATTTTTCTTTTAATAACAAAGCTGTTTTTAGAAATGGTTCAGCAAGGAAGCTCACTTCACTACCACGGCTCCCCACTAAAATAGCAAGGTACCGTCCTTTTTCATCAATACCTAAAGTCTGGCAAGCTTCTGTACGATTTGGTTTTAATGGAATCGCATCTGCCATGGTATGACCAATAAAACGGCAAGGCACATTAAAACGATCATAAAAAGCTTTTTCAAAAGGAAGAAAAGCCAATACTTGATGAGTTGCTTTGGCTATTTTGTAGATACGATTTTGACGCCAAGCCCATACAGATGGACTCACGTAATGAATGGTTTTAATCCCTTTTTCTTTTAATTTAAGTTCAACGGTAAGATTAAAATCCGGTGCATCAATACCGATAAATACATCTGGTTTAATAGCAGAAAGTTGTTCGATGATACTGCGACGAATTTTAAGCAATCGAGGTAAATGTTTAAGTACTTCTACTAGCCCCATGACAGAGAGCTCTTCCATATCAAAAAAACTTTCAAAACCTTGAGCAATCATTCTCTCCCCGCCAATCCCGACAAACTTAGCTTGCGGATAGTGGCGTTTAAGCGCTTGAATGAGACCTGCACCAAGAATATCACCAGACACTTCACCGGCAACAATTGCAATAGTCGGATTTTCTTTTATCATTAAATTTATCCTAAAAAACGACCGCACTTTGAACAAATCATAGTGCGGTCTCTCTGTTATTCATCATTTTCTCTTAATGAGAAAAGAAACGTTAATTAACGAATAATGCCACGGGTAGAACGTTTGAAGAACTCCACAAAGAAACTAATTGCAGATTCAGTTTGTGCAATTTGTTCAATTTCCGGCAATACTTCTTCAAGGGTTTTACCGCTACGGTAAATCATTTTATAAACATTACGGATAGCATGCATGGTTGGTTTATCAAAACCACGACGTTTTAATCCTTCAAGGTTAACACCAAAAGGCTGTGCATGGTTACCTTGTGCCATCACATAAGGCGGCACGTCTTGGCTAACCATAGAGCCACCACCTAGCATTACGTGCGCACCGACGATCACAAATTGGTGAATCGCAGACATACCACCTACAATAACAAAATCATCTAATTCAACGTGACCTGCAAGGGTTGCATTGTTTGCCAAAATACAGTTATTTTTGATTTGGCAATCGTGGGCAATGTGGACATTGATCATCAATAAGTTGTTGTTACCAATACGTGTTACACCACCACCTTGGATAGTGCCACGGTGAATTGTCACATGTTCACGAATCAGGTTGCCATTACCAATAATGGTTTTTGTTGCTTCGCCCTTATATTTTAAATCTTGGTTGACTTCACCAATACTGGCGAATTGATAAATCTGGTTATCTTCACCAATCACGGTGTCGCCTTTCACGACAATGTGAGAATTTAAAACGGTACGCGCTTTAATCTCAACGCTCCCTTCAATAATACAGAAAGGACCGATAACAACATCTTCGCCAATAACTGCGCCATCAGCAACAAGCGCGGTCGGGTGAATTTTTGCACTTGGGTGGATCATACTTACCCCTTAATTTTCTTTAATTATCGACGAGCACACATTAATTTGGCTTCACAAGCTACTTCACCGTTTACGGTTGCAATACCCGTGAATGCTGTAATACCACGACGTTCTTTAATCACTTGAACGTTCAATTCCATTTGATCTCCAGGTAATACTGGGCGTTTGAAACGCGCTTCATCAATACCTGCGAAATAGAATAATTCGCCACCTTTTAATTCATGGGTTTTAAATGCAAGGATCCCCATTGATTGCGCCAAAGCTTCAAGAATTAACACACCTGGTAAAATTGGCTCTCCAGGGAAATGACCGGTAAAACAAGGTTCGTTTACGCTGATATTTTTAATTGCTTTTAACCATTCACCTTCTTTGTAGTCTAACACACGATCCACTAATAAAAATGGATAACGATGTGGCAATAAGGTCATAATTTCTTTTGCTTCAATTACTTTACTTACTTGATTCTCTGACACGTCTAATACCTTTAAAATAAATAATAATAAAACATTGAGATTATACGATATTTCTGTATAAAAATAAAACGCACCCTAAGGT
>CAKVVS010000266.1:0-251 GCA_934834395.1 Parahaemophilus parainfluenzae
CAATCCATGCAGAAAACCATGCATATAACAGCACCATACACTTGCCGCCTCAAGGTCTTCTGGATTACCGGCATACAAATCATATAGCGCACTGAGTTTATTGCTGTGCGTTGCAATAAAAGCGCTATGAGCATTTGCAACATTCTTAAAGAATGTACCAAAACGAGTTGGGATATAGGCCATTTTATTAATGGCATTTACTCCCGGTAGCTCATCTTCCAATTGTAATTCCGCTTTTAACACATTCAGTA
>CAKVVS010000266.1:261-2349 GCA_934834395.1 Parahaemophilus parainfluenzae
TACATCAGCGTCGCCATTGGCCTTTAAATGCTCTGAGTTAATAGAGTCGGAAAAGACCTTTTGATATAGTTGGGAGAACTTGATAGGGGCCGGTTCAACGGTCGGCAATCCATAACCGCTCAATTCGGCATTCGCCATTTCAATGCTATCCCGTGCTGACTTGACCGCTTCTTTATATTTATGTAGAGCGTGAGCATCAAGAATGCGAGCGGTCGAAATAGCATATTCATATTTCGCTAATACGTTATCTCGCTCTGCCGTTAGATATAAATGATACCCTGACAAATCTCTTGCTGTTCCTACAGGGTCTTCTAAAGCTACAATCACACCGTTTTGGCTATGCATGAGTTGATTTTTTATCTCTTCCCAGCCCGTCGGTTTACCTATCGGGGTAAAGCGATAGGCATTTGAGGTTAACGCCTGGTCAGTCATCATTTTGGTTTGTGGCGAAAAGTCTTTAACCGTTTGCTGCAAGGTGGCCATATTAATTGAGTTGCCTTGCGGATTTTTTAGCTGAACATTGCGCATCCAATGATTTCTTACTAAGGGATCGGTTTCTATTTTTCTTAGCAAACTCATGGGTAGGTCTACATCGGTAAACATCATATATGCACTTTCAATGGCTTTATTAAGCTCAATATAAGGCGTTGGTAAAATGACTTTGTTTGTATAACCGGCTTCGTAATCATTAAATAGACTAAAGGAGTAGTTTATTCCGAACGCTTGGTTTCCTTGGTTAAAGTCCACATCTTTTGAACGATAGCGGTAAATATACCAAGCCTGGCCATTGGCCGCTTCTGCGCTAATTTCAAAACATCCTTCAACTTCGGCATTCACCGCTAAAATATACACATAACCATCACGTAAACGACGGGCATCATAATTTTCGTCGCCTGACGCGTTCTTCGGAAGTGGCGGCATTTCCCCTTTACTTTTTATGTTTTCAAACGCCTTATCGGTCAGGGCGAATCTTGTCGGATAAAGTCGAATGCCTTCTTGGCATGGGGCAATGACTCCGTCAGCCTCTGTTGCTGCCGGTTTCTTGAGCTGTTTGTTTTCAGACATGGTTGAGTACTCTAATTTTTATTCTATATTTAACAATGAACACAATTTGATAGCTCGTTCTAGTGGTGCGGTATTGTTTTTTGTAACTTGTTCTTCTAATGCAATAAAATCTATTCCATTTTTGACCGCACTTTGTTTGGCTAAAGCATACTGCAATATTGAAATTTCGTAAGTGTAACCTTTTTTATAGCCTTCTTCCAAGTTTTGGCATAATTCATGTTTATTTTCCTCCGAGTAAAGTTGCGGATATTCCTGTAGAGTATATTCCATTAAATATTCCTTGGTTTCTAACCACTTATGCGTTTTAAATCCGTCTATTTCCCAATCAGTCATCACGATTGGAGATGGAAGGGTTTCTTCGGGCAAGGTTTTTAAGGTGTAGTAATAGAAACGGTTTCCTAGCCCTAAGCCAAAGGCATAAATAATGTTGTTATCATAACCAAAAAACTTATGTAGTTTGGCTGGACGTTTGGCAATTATTGCTAGATAGTCATGTAAGACTTTGGGATCGTAAAAACGGAAGAAAAACCATTTTCCACGTTCATCCTGTAGCATAGGAAATTTACGTAGATGTTGATAGACCGTTTCAAAATCAGCGTAGGAATGGATAAAAATACCGAGGTTATCTTCCCAGTTAAAATGATGTTGTGCTGATTTTAAGCTGAATAATCCCATCATTTCACCGGTATGAATATGGTTTTCATCACGAATTACTTCAATTAAATAGGGTGCAACTTTTTCAGTATCTTCACCAAATTTCCCTTGAAATAAGCTTTTCATTTTGCCTTTTAAGGAGAGCGTATTCAAAAAAGGTATTTTTTTGGCATCTAAAACGAAATAGACTTTGAGTGTAGGTGATGTATCGCTATCATTCGTGTAGTGTTCAAGATGGCGTTGCTGCATATTTTTATCGATTTGAGGCGCTGAATTGCGAGTGTGCGCCGATTCATTTCTCTTTTCAAAATCTAATTGATTAGGTGGAATAGGAAAGTCAGGCCATAATAACAGTGCGATGTCCTCGGG
>CAKVVS010000267.1:0-2348 GCA_934834395.1 Parahaemophilus parainfluenzae
ATCACGTGGTCGCAAAAGCAAAATAGATTTTATAATTATAAAAATAGATAAGGGCAGGTCATTACCTGCCTTTCTTTTTTGATTTAAAAAAAGTGCGGTCAAAAAATAAGAAAATTTTTGACCGCACTTTGTTTTTATCTGCTTTCACCTTGTTATCTAAGCCTTTTTTCGTCAATCCATTGAGTTAGCCTTTCAAGTTTGCTAAAATTCGCAACACTTTTTGCGATAAAAAATAAAACGTAAAAAGTGAGTTCGGAAGAAGGTAGCTGGAGAGTAGGGAATTGCCCCTACGCCGACGAGGTAAAATCTTTCAGGCGCAATTGCAAGATTGCAGGGACTGTTACTGGACGAACCCTTGGAGAGATCCATTGCATTTATTGATGTAAATGGACGCCGAAGGCGCAAAAGAGCGGTCGACTTTTCGATTGTTTTCCAAACGCTCAGGCAAAAGGACAGGGGCAAAAGACAATCCGTATTATCAAAAATATTTCTATCGGGATTCTTCTTGTCTCCTTGTCGAGTTTATTTGTATTTTAAGCGACGAGGAATCATCAATGTCATTACAGACAATCTTATCGGCTATTAGTAGCTTTATATGGGGACCGCCCCTACTTATTCTTTTGTCCGGAACAGGACTCTATCTCACCCTTCGTTTAGGCTTCTTACAAATTCGTTATTTGCCTCGTGCCTTGGGTTATTTATTTGCTCGTGGTGCGAATAAAGGCAAAGGGGATGTGTCTTCTTTTGCGGCACTTTGTACGGCATTGGCCGCAACTATCGGGACCGGGAATATCGTCGGCGTAGCTACCGCAGTACAAGCGGGTGGCCCAGGCGCAATTTTTTGGATGTGGTTGGTTGCATTATTAGGCATGGCAACCAAATATGCAGAATGTTTGCTTGCTGTGAAATATCGTGTACGCGATAAATATGGTTTTATGGCTGGTGGGCCAATGTACTACATTGAACGTGGTCTTGGTATCAAATGGTTAGCGAAATTATTTGCGCTATTTGGGGTGTTGGTGGCCTTCTTCGGTATCGGTACTTTCCCTCAAGTGAATGCGATTACACATGCAATGCAAGACACCTTTAATGTACCTGTTGTGATTACTGCAACAGTGGTGACCGTATTGGTCGCCATGATTATTCTCGGTGGTGTAAGACGTATTGCAACAGCTTCTTCAGTGATTGTGCCTTTTATGGCAATCGGCTATGTGGCGACCTCAATTATTATCTTAGTGGTAAATTACGATAAGCTGCCCGCTGCGATCGCATTAATTATTCATAGTGCGTTTAATCCACAAGCGGCTTTGGGCGGAGCGGTTGGTTTTACAGTGATGAAAGCGATTCAATCGGGTGTTGCGCGCGGTATTTTCTCAAATGAATCTGGTTTAGGAAGTGCGCCTATTGCAGCGGCAGCGGCACAAACGAAAGAGCCTGTTCGCCAAGGTTTAATTTCGATGACAGGAACTTTCTTAGACACCATTATTGTGTGTACTATGACGGGATTAGTACTTGTTATCACGGGGGCATGGAGTAATCCAGAACTTTCGGGTGCAAGTGTGACTAACTACGCTTTTGCACAGGGCTTAGGCACATCAATCGGTGCAACTATTGTAACTGTTGGTTTATTATTCTTTGCTTTCACTACAATTTTAGGTTGGTGTTACTATGGAGAACGTTGCTTCCTTTACTTAGTTGGTATTCGAGGCATTAAATTTTATCGTTTTGTCTTTATTGTTTTGGTTGGAGCGGGTTCATTCCTCACCTTAGATTTAATTTGGATCTTAGCAGATATCGTGAATGGTTTAATGGCTTTCCCGAACTTGATAGCATTAATTGGTTTGCGTAAAGAAATTATTTCAGAAACTAAGGATTACTTCGAACGTTTAAAAGCAACACAACATGATCAAGATGAATTAGCCTAATTTATCTCATAAAAAGAAAAGGGAAGCCGAGTGCTTCCCTTTGTTGTTTACAGCTTTACATCATAACAAGTTTATACAGAAAGAAAATCATATTTTTGCAGAAATGAGATCACGATCATATTTTTGAACATTTGTTTTTTTATTTGACTAAAAGCACTTGAAAAAGCAGTGTAAGGTCGATATGTTGTTATTAAAGATGAACTGAACCGAAGGGTTCATTTAACCAAAAGAGGTAAATGCTATGACACTCAATATCACAAGCAAACAAATGGAAATCACCCCTGCAATCCGTGAACATGTGGAGGGAAGACTTGCAAAATTAGAGAAATGGCACACTCAACTGATTAGCCCGCACTTTGTTTTAAGTAAAGTACCAAACGGCTTTTCTGTAGAGGCTTCAATTGGAACCCCGTTAGGTAATCT
>CAKVVS010000268.1:0-2337 GCA_934834395.1 Parahaemophilus parainfluenzae
ATGCTATTCCCCTTAGTAGCAAATAAAATTGTCGATTGGGAGCAAATTCAGGAACATTTTGGTCCTAAAATCACCAAACTGCTTAAAGGTGTGGAGGAGATGGATAATATCCGTCAACTCAACGCCAGCCATTCTGCCAATGCGTCTCAAGTGGATAATGTGCGCCGTATGCTCCTTGCGATGGTGGACGATTTCCGTTGCGTGATCATTAAACTTGCTGAACGTATTACGTTTCTTCGTAATGCGGAAAATCACTTTTGTGAAGAAGAAAAAGTATTGGCAGCTAAAGAATGTTCCAATATTTATGCCCCATTGGCGAACCGTTTAGGGATCGGTCAATTGAAATGGGAGCTTGAAGATTACTGCTTCCGCTATTTGCATCCAGAGCAATATCGAAATATTGCCAAATTATTACATGAGCGCCGCTTAGATCGTGAGCAGTATATTGCAGATTTCGTCACAGAGTTAACCGGTTATTTAAAAGAAAATATCGAACAGGTTGAAGTTTATGGTCGTCCTAAACATATTTATAGCATTTGGCGAAAAATGCAAAAGAAACATTTGGAGTTCAGTGGCTTATATGATGTCAGAGCGGTTAGAGTGATCGTACAGAAATTGCAAGATTGTTATACGGCGCTCGGTATCGTCCACACACATTTCAAACACTTGCCAAAAGAATTTGATGATTATGTCGCCAATCCGAAACCAAATGGTTATCAATCTATTCATACTGTGGTGTTAGGCAAAGGTGGTAAGCCAATCGAAGTGCAAATTCGAACCCAGCAAATGCATGATGATGCGGAGCTTGGTGTAGCCGCCCACTGGAAATACAAAGAGGGCACGACAGGTAGCCTTTCCGCTTACGAAGAAAAAATCACTTGGTTACGTAAATTACTCGCATGGCAGGATGATATTACGGATTCTGGTGAAGTAATGGCTGAATTGCGAAGCCAGGTCTTTGATGACCGAGTATATGTGTTTACGCCGAAAGGTGAAGTGGTTGATTTACCTGCGGGATCAACACCTCTCGATTTTGCTTATGCGATCCACAGCGAGATTGGCCACCGTTGTATCGGGGCGAAAGTTGGTGGGCGTATTGTGCCATTCACTTATCACCTGCAAATGGGTGAGCAAGTGGATATTATCACGCAGAAAAATCCTAACCCAAGCCGAGATTGGGTCAACCCGAACTTAGGCTTTACCCATACCTCAAAAGCGCGCGCGAAAATCCAAGCGTGGTTTAAGAAACAAGATCGTGATAAGAACATTCCAGCTGGTAAAGAACAGTTAGATAATGAACTTGCTCGTTTGAGTATCAGTTTGAAACAGGTTGAGCAGCTTGCCTTACCACGTTATAACTTAAGAAATCTCGAAGATTTATATGCGGGCATTGGTAGCGGAGATATTCGTTTAAATCAGTTGATGAATTTCTTGCAAAGCCGATTGATCAAAGTGACGGCTGAAGAAGCAGATCAAGAAATTCTCCGTCATGTGGCGAGCAAAAGTGCAAATACTGCACAGCAAAAGGCGCAACAGAAAGCCGAGCAACAACAGAATAAAGGCTATGTCATTGTTGAAGGGGTCGGTAATTTAATGCACCACATGGCGCGTTGTTGTCAGCCTATTCCAGGTGATGCGATTGCAGGCTACATTACGATGGGACGAGGTATCTCAATTCATCGTTGCGATTGTGAACAGTTCATTGAATTACAAGCTGCCCATCCTGAACGCGTGGTAGAAGCCCTTTGGGGAGATAATTATGCGGCGGGGTTCCATATTAATATTCGCATTGTGGCCAGTGATCGCAACGGTTTATTACGCGATATTACTACCGTGCTTGCAAATGAAAAAGTCAGCGTGTTAGGGGTTTCAAGCCGTGCGGACACCAAAAAACAAGTGGCAACGATGGATATGGAAATTGAACTGAAAAATGTCGAAAGTTTAAGTAAAATACTGGCCAGATTAGCGAAGTTAGACGACGTTATCGAAGCAAAACGTTTATAGATTACAACATAGGAACTTTTATGTATAAAACCACGGGATTAACCCATTTAATTAACTCCACAAAATATTCTTTACAAGGCTTAAAGAGTGCATTCAAAAATGAAACCGCATTCCGCCACGAGTGTTTTCTTGCGTGCATTCTGATTCCGCTCGCATTTTGGCTCGGTGACACTAAAATTGAAATTGCCTTGATGATTTCATCGGTTTTACTCGTGATGGCAGTAGAGCTGTTAAATAGTGCAGTTGAAGCGGTGGTGGATCGTATCGGTACAGAACGCCACGAGCTTTCAGGTAGAGCCAAAGACCAAGGCTCAGCAGCGGTATTCATTGCAC
>CAKVVS010000269.1:0-2091 GCA_934834395.1 Parahaemophilus parainfluenzae
ATATCGTGCACAAGAAGCGTTAGTCAATTTAACCGAAGAATTAGGTATTGAACTCACTTTATTCCATGGTCGTGGTGGTACAATCGGTCGAGGTGGTGCACCTGCACATGCAGCATTACTTTCTCAACCTCCACGCTCACTCAAAAATGGTTTACGCGTCACCGAACAAGGGGAAATGATTCGCTTTAAACTCGGTTTACCCGAAGTTGCAGTTGAAACCTTTGACCTTTACGCGAGTGCAATTTTAGAAGCAAACTTACTTCCACCGCCAGAACCAAAAGCAGAATGGCGTACCGTCATGGATGAGCTTTCCGCTACTTCATGCGACATTTACCGTAGTGTTGTTCGTGGTGATAAAGACTTCGTGCCTTATTTCCGCAGTGCCACACCGGAACAAGAACTGTCTAAACTACCACTTGGCTCTCGCCCTGCAAAACGTAATCCAAATGGTGGCGTGGAAAGCTTGCGTGCCATTCCATGGATTTTTGCTTGGATGCAAAACCGCTTAATGCTACCAGCATGGCTTGGTGCGGGTGCGGCAATTCAAAAAATTGTAGATGAAGGCAAAGGTCATATTATTGAAGAAATGTGTAAAGCTTGGCCATTCTTCTCTACTCGTGTGGGAATGTTAGAAATGGTGTTCAGTAAAACCGATACTTGGCTTTCTGAGCAATATGATCACAACTTGGTGAAAAAAGAGCTTTGGTACTTAGGTGAAAATCTGCGTAATCAACTCAATGCGGATATCAAAACCGTGCTTTCGCTTTCTCACAAAGATGAATTAATGGCGGACTTGCCGTGGATCGCCGATTCTATTGCGTTACGTAATGTTTATACGGATCCACTCAATCTCCTTCAAGTGGAATTGCTCCGTCGTTTCCGTGAATCGCCTGAAAACCCAAGCCCTGATGTCGAACAAGCCTTGATGATTACCATCACAGGTATTGCTGCAGGTATGCGAAATACGGGCTAGTTACTATAACTAAAAATAAGTGCGGTCAAATTCATCGTTGTTTTTGACCGCACTTTTTGTTTTCTGTTTCTTGCGGTATCATACGCGCAATTGACTTAATGAAGGAAAACCCAATGACAACTGATATTCAAAAACTTGATCCCGATGCAGCGATTGATCTTGCTTATGATATTTTCTTAGAAATGGCGGGCGAAAATCTCGATCCGGCTGATATTATGCTATTCAATCTACAATTTGAAGATCGTGGTGCGGTCGAGTTTGTCGAAACTGCCGATGATTGGGAACAAGAAATTGGGGTATTAATCGATCCTGAGGCTTTTGCTGAAGTGTGGGTAGGATTAGTGAATGAGAAAGATGAAATGGATGATGTGTTTGCAAAATTCTTAATTTCACACCGAGAAGAAGATCGTGAATTCCACGTTATTTGGAAAAAATAGCCCCCTTCTCACACATATCAATTTACAAACTAAAACCGGTTTAATTTAACATTAAACCGGTTTTTGCTTAACAAATGCGTGGTAAAGGTTCGTTGCGTGGTAAGTCTAATAAACGACTTTGACCGAAAAGCCCAACGGCACGAACTTTGCCATCAGTCGTTACCTCACCAATTACGGCTGCGTTTTCACCTAATGGATGGCTACGAAGTGCGGTTAGAATTTCAGCTGTTTTTTCTTTATCTGCCACAATTACCAATTTGCCTTCATTAGCAAAATTTAATGCATCCAAACCGAGTAATTCGCAAATACCACGTACTTCCTGACGAATTGGTAATACCGTTTCATCAATTTGAATCCCTACTTTCTGTGCCTGTGCAAATTCATGAAGTACCGCATTCACACCACCACGGGTCGCATCGCGTACAGCTTTCACCCCTTCAATTGGACGAATGCAATCAATGAGCGGTGCAAGCACAGCACTATCACTGCGTAAATCCGTTTGAATACCAAGATTTTCCCGTAAATTCAAAATGGTTGCACCATGATCACCTAAAGTACCACTGACAATAATCTGATCACCTGGTTGAATACGATGCACGCCCCAGTCGAGTCCATTTGGTATCACACCAATACCGGCTGTATTGATAAACACTTTATCTATCGCGCCTTTTTGTACTACTT
>CAKVVS010000269.1:2101-2334 GCA_934834395.1 Parahaemophilus parainfluenzae
TACTTGAATACCGGCTGACTGGCAGGCTTTTGCCATAGACTGGATCAATTTTTTTAAAGTTTCTAGTGGTAAGCCTTCCTCCAAAATAAACCCACAGGATAAATATTTTGGGACGGCACCGCATACCGCTACATCGTTAGCGGTACCACATACAGCGAGTTTACCAATGTCGCCACCAGGGAAAAAAATCGGATCAATCACAAAGCTATCGGTAGAAAATGACAATGTTCCAC
>CAKVVS010000270.1:0-2329 GCA_934834395.1 Parahaemophilus parainfluenzae
ACGTACCGCGATACGGTCCTGTTCACTTGCGCCACAGAAACCATCAACCACGAACAAACGTTTGCCAGAAAGTTGTTTAGTCACAAGGCCTTTCAAGCTTGACCAAGTTTCTTGAGTCATTGGTTTGTTATCATTTTTAGCTACATCAGATGTCCACCATACGGTATCTTTTGTAGTATCATCTAAAACGATATACTTATCTTTCGGTGAACGACCAGTAAAGATCCCAGTATCTACTGCCACCGCACCAGTTGTGGTAAGTGTACCTTTTTCAAAACCTTCTAAACCTGGTTTCGTTTCTTCTTCAAAAAGTTGTTCATAGCTTGGGTTATAAACCACTTCTTTTACGTCATGAATACCAATGGCTTCAAGTTCTTTAATTACATTTTTAATGTCAGTCATAGTTCACCTCTTGATTAAAGTTTAAAAATTTTTCCTATGGTTATTGTAGGGGAATTGCCAGAAAAAAAATGTTAACTAGATCAAATTTTTGAACATTCATTGAAAATTCCTACCTATTTTTAGGGTGTTTTGGGGAGCCAAGATGAAGTGCAGTTGATTTCACCTTTACTTTTACTATATAGTGATAACCATTCTCAAATTAAGACCGAATAACCATGTTCTCATTTCTGCGTTTACCCTTTTTATTTTTCCTGCTGATGTTTACACAAAGTACTCAAGCAGAACCTGACTTTAAGATTCCTCCTATTCAAGAAAGCATGAAAAAAATGTATCAAATTCAACAAAAAGATTTTACCTTTGAAAACAAACATTATCGTTTGTTTATTGCGGTACCGCCAAAAACATCACAAAAACTGACCGCACTTTATACGTTAGATGGCAATGCTCAATTTCCACTAGCGGTGAATGCTGTCAATCCCAATAAACCGCTCCCGCTTATTGTCGGTATCGGTTATATATCAGATAAAGCCTACGTCATTGAAGAACGCACTAGAGACTACACTTTTCCTGCAGAAGGTGCCGAATTCGCCAAAGGCGGAAAAGCTACTGATTTTCTACGTTTTATTCAACAAGACGTAAAGCCTTATATTGAACAGCATTTCGATATCAATAAGGAAAAACAATATTTCTTCGGTCATTCTTTTGGTGGATTATTTGGATTGTATGTACTCTTCCATCAACCGGATTTATTTCAACATTACACGTTGGCAAGCCCTTCTCTTTGGTGGGGAAATGGCTCATTTCTACCTCAAAATGAACCATGGATTAGCCAAAAACCATCACATATTCTGATTACATTAGGCTATTATGAAGAGCATCCTGAAGAGGATCCGAATATGACTGAAGAACAATTACAACGAATTAATCAACGGAAACAAATGCGAACAATCAATGCGCATCAATTGGCGGAAATATTGGAAAAACAAGGTAATTCCGTAGAGTTTATTTCCATTCCCAATAAAAATCATGGTGGCTCGATTCCGGATGCCATCAAACATTGCTTAGAACAAGTTCAACAATAAAAGAGCATAAAAAATCCCCGTCATCATGAACGGGGATTTTTCTTATTGGGCTTGTTTAAGTTTATCAATGGCTTCTTTATTGAAGAAGTAATGTGTGCCACAACATTCACACTGCATATCAATGCTGCCTTTATGCTCCTCTAAGATTTCCTCAATTTCAGCTTCTGGAATCAGTAATAATGCTGCCCCTGAACGCTCAGGTGAGCAACCGCAGAAGAAAGAAACAGTTTGCGGTTCAAAAACTTCCACTACTTCTTCATGATATAAACGATAAAGCAATTCTTCTGCGGGCAATCCAAATAACTCATCATCTTTTACGGTTGCAACTAAAGTAGTTAAATGCTCAAAATCTTCTGGTGTACCTTGACCATCTGGCATGATTTGCAACAACATCCCTGCAGCAACTGGTTTGCCTTCATATTCACCTGTGCGAATAATAAGTTGGGTTTGTAATTGTTCTGAACGGACAAAATAGTCTTCTAAACATTCCGTAATCGTTGGTTTATCTAAACCGATAACGCCTTGATAACGTTCACCTTCAGTTGGAGCAATCGTAATCACTAACACACCTTTACCGATCATATCATGAAGGCTCATACCATCTTGAATATCACCTTGTACACGAGCTAATGCACGAATTTGCTGCTGATCATTGCCATTAACTAAGGCTAATTTTAATGGACCGTCACCTTGAATTTGAACCGTAATATTACCGTTAAATTTTAATGTTGCAGTCAATAAATTCGTTGCCACCATCATCTCACCTAATAAGTTTTTTACCGCTTTTGGATAATGATGAGTGTTCAACGTATCGGTAAAAGTTTGGTTTAATCGTACCCATTCAC
>CAKVVS010000271.1:0-2328 GCA_934834395.1 Parahaemophilus parainfluenzae
GAACCGAGTCTACTCTGATGATTATTACAGCAAGAAAAAATCAGGCATATTGGGAGGTGGTATTGGAGTAACCTTTGGTTCTCAAAAACAAACCACAGAAAGTGATCAGACTAAGCTTTATGCGAAAGGTAGCCAAGTAGGTAGCTTGAACGGTAATACTACGATGATTGCGGAAAACACTTATACTCAAACTGCGAGTAAGGTGAGTGCAATCAAAGACGGCGATGTGAATATTCTGGCGAAAAAAGTCGATATTAAAGCTGCAGATGACAAATATGAAACCAATACCAAACAAAAATTTGAGCAAAAAGGTTTAACTATTGCTATTAGCTCTCCTGTTATTTCTGCTATTCAAGCAGTACAAGGGGCTATCGAATCCACTAAACAAGTTGGCGATAGTAAACATGACCGAGTGAATACTATGTCGGCAGCTAATGCTGGCTTTGAGGCTTATCGTGCCTACCAATCTGGAAAAAAAGCTGTAACCGATGTCAAAGATTTTATGAATGGTGAAGGGGATGTCGACTCCTTGATCGGTGTACAAATCACTTATGGTCAACAGAAGAGCGAATCTCACTCTCATACTGAAGGAAAAACAGCCTATAAATCCCAAGTTAATGCTGGCGGCAAAGTAAATATTATGGCGACAGGTGCAGGAAAGGATTCCAATATTAATATTGAAGGTTCGGATATCTCAGGCAAACAAGGCACAACATTGATTGCAGATAACCAAGTCAATATTAAAGCCACAGAACAAAACCACCAAGAACGTAGCACGAATAAATCGAGTGGTTTTAATGCAGGGGTAGCCATTAAAGTGAGTAATGGTGCGCTTGCTGGGGCTACTTTAGGCGGTAATTACGGAAAAGGTTATGGCAATGGTGATGAAACCACTTATGTTGCAAGCCATGTAGGTGATAGTCAAAGTAAAACCGTGATTCAAGCCGGTGGTGATGCCAATATTATTGGTAGCCAAGTAAAAGGCAAACGAGTAGAACTTAATGCTGAAAACTTGAATATCGAAAGTTTGCAAGATAAATCTCGCTACTATGGTAAACAAATGAATGTAAATGGTAGTGTGACAGTGGGGTATGGCGCATCCGTTGGAGGCAATTTCAATAAATCAAAAATCAATGCCGACCACGCCAGCATCAATGAACAAGCTGGAATTTATGCTGGAGATGAAGGTTATGATATTAATGTTAATAAGCATACCGATCTTAAAGGTGCATTGATTACGTCTACCCAAAAGGCAGAAGCAGATGGTAAAAACCATTTTAGTACTGGCAGCATTACTCATTCAGATATTGAAAATCACTCAAATTATAGTGGCAGCAGTTTTGGTGTAAGTGGCAGTGTGTCAGCTAACTTTGAAACACCATTTGGCGAAAATGGTGCAGCTCAAAGTACAAAACAAGCCACGGATAAAGATGGTAACCTGCTTTATACCGATAAAAATGGCAACACAACTGTTAATTCTAAAGGAGTAAATGGACAAGAGAACACCAAGAAATTGGCTGAAGGCAAGGAATCTCTCCAATTCTCTTATGGCATGGGCTATGGTAAAGATTAAGATAGCCAATCTAGCACAACAAAAAGTGGTATTAATACACAAAATATCATTATTAAAGATGAAGCAGAACAATTAAAACGTACAGGCAAAACGGTACAAGAAGAAATTGCTGCGATAAAAACAGATATCACTACAGAGAGTGCACAAAGCCAAAGTGGCAAATTAGAGAATCGTTTTAATAAAGATGATGTTCAAAAAGAACTTGATTTCCAACGTGAGGTGACAGAGAAATTTGGACCAAATGTCGTGGAAGCTGGAAGTTTGCTTGCTAATAAATTTGGCGAAGAAGCGAAAGCGAAGCGTCATGAAGCCGCAATTGCGTTAGAAGAAGCAGAAAAAGCCAAGGCAGAAAACAACAACGAAACTAACCGCGCTTTAGTCAAACAAGCACGAGATAATTTTGAGACAGCGAGTCGCAAAGCCAAAGAATGGGAAACAGGTGGAAGTCAACGCCTTGTCATTGATTCAGCATTAAATGTTATCAGCACTGCTTTAGCTGGCAGACCGGCAGCGGAAGTGGTGGCTTCAGGATTATCGCCTGCGGTGAATAATCAAATTAAGAAAGCGACAACAGATGCAAAAGGCAATGTGAATACCGCTCTCAATTTGACAGCTCATGCACTTTGGGGCGCGGTAGAGGCTTATGCGGGCAATCGTAATGTTGCTGCGGGCGCGGCAGGTGCTGCAGGTGGTGAGGCTGCGGCTCATTTCCTCGCCTCGATACTTTATGATAAATCACCTGAAAAGCTCAGCGA
>CAKVVS010000272.1:0-2325 GCA_934834395.1 Parahaemophilus parainfluenzae
CTGATGCGAACGAATTCTGCTTTCGTGCGTAATTCTTCGATGGTTGCACAGCCAGTTAAGCCCATGCAAGAACGTAAGCCACCCATTTGTTGGTGGATGATTTCTTTTAAGTAGCCTTTGTATGGAATACGGCCTTCGATACCTTCTGGTACGAGTTTGTCAGCTGCGTTATCAGATTGGAAATAACGGTCTGATGAGCCTTTCGCCATGGCACCTAATGAGCCCATACCACGGTAAGATTTAAAC
Source organism: Parahaemophilus parainfluenzae (assembly GCA_934834395.1). Taxonomy (GTDB): domain Bacteria; phylum Pseudomonadota; class Gammaproteobacteria; order Enterobacterales; family Pasteurellaceae; genus Haemophilus_D; species Haemophilus_D parainfluenzae_Q. The sequence goes on from CAKVVS010000272.1 coordinate 247, forward strand.
GCACGACCTTGGTAAAGTTCGATTTCACCCGGTGCTTCTTCAGTACCCGCAAACATTGAACCAACCATCACACAGCTTGCGCCTGCAGCGATGGCTTTTGCAATATCACCAGAGAAACGGATACCACCGTCCGCGATAACTGGAATACCACGATCTTTTAATGCTGCCGCTGCATCTGCGATAGCGGTGATTTGTGGAACACCTACACCAGTCACGATACGAGTGGTACAAATAGAACCTGGTCCGATACCTACTTTCACTGCGCTTGCGCCTGCGTCTGCAAGTGCGATAGCACCTTCAGCAGTCGCTACGTTACCTGCAACGATAGGTAAGTTTGGATATTTTGCACGAGTTTCACGAACACGTTGTAATACGCCTTCTGAGTGACCGTGAGAAGAGTCGATTAACAATACATCTACGCCGGCTTTCACTAAAGCATCAATACGTTCTTCGTTACCTGGGCCTGCACCTACAGCCGCACCGACACGTAAACGACCAAATTCATCTTTACATGCATTTGGTTTTTGTTCCGCTTTTTGGAAGTCTTTAACGGTGATCATGCCTTTTAATTTGAATGCATCATCTACTACAAGTACTTTCTCTACGCGGTTTTGATGCATTAATTCTAAAATCGTTTCACGGCTTGCACCTTCTTTTACGGTGACTAAGTCTTCTTTTTTCGTCATTAATTGTGAAACAGTTTTACTTAAATCTTTTACGAAACGCGTGTCACGGCCAGTGATGATACCGATTAAGTTATTTTCACCGTCTACAACAGGGTAGCCTGCGAAGCCGTTTTTCTTCACCATTTCAGCAAGTGCTGCAAGGGTTAAATCTGGCGAAACAGTCACAGGTTCAGAAACGATACCACTTTCGAATTTTTTCACTTTACGAACACGATCTGCTTGGCGTTCGATCGTCATATTTTTGTGAATAAAGCCTATGCCGCCTTCTTGTGCTAAAGAGATCGCTAATTTGGTCTCTGTGACAGTATCCATCGCAGCAGAAAGCATAGGAATATTTAAGCGAATTTCTTTGGTGAGTTGAGTTGAGAGGTTAGCTGTGTTCGGAAGAACAGTTGAATGAGCAGGGACGAGTAGAACGTCGTCAAAAGTCAGAGCTTCTTGTTTGATTCTAAGCATGGCAATATCTCGCTGTTAAAAATTGTGTCAAAAAATATTGCGGCGAGATTATACAGATTTTTCATGTGGTTGAAAATGAATTTTTTCGCTTTTATGGTAAGATTTGCCAAGGTTTTTATGAGAAGGAATGAATATGTCATCGCTATTGGATTGTTTGTCTGATTGCCAACCTAAAGTGCGGTCAGATTTGATGTCGTTTTTAAATATTACGTCAGATGAATTGGCACAAGAAATGGCATTATTGAGAGAAGTGGGATTAAATATTCAAGAAAAAAATGAGATTTATCAACTGATGCCAGAAATGCCCTTGTTAAATCCGCAAGCAATTTCGACCGCACTTTTCCCTTATTCTGTGCATTATCATCAAACCATTTCTTCAACAAATGAATTTATAACGAATCAAATTAACCAATTAAAAAAAGGTGATTTGTGTCTGGCAGAATATCAAACCGCAGGGCGGGGACGTCGTGGTCGCCAATGGCTTTCACCGTTTGCAGGGCAGTTAATTTTCAGTTTTTATTGGACTATCGATCCTAAAAAAGCATTGGATGGATTAAGTTTAGTGATTGGTTTAGCTATTGCAGAAGCGTTAAATGTGAAAGTGAAATGGCCAAATGATATTTTGCTTTCAGGGCGAAAACTAGGTGGTATTTTGGTGGAGATCATTAATCATAAGAATGGGTTGCTTAATTTAGTGGTTGGTATTGGGATCAATGTAAAATTACCAAAATCAACCGAAATTAGTCAGCCGTATGCGCAGCTAACCGAACAGGATCCAAATATAGATCGTGAAACGATCCTTATTAAAGTGATTCAACGTATTTATTCTCGGTTAGCTCAATTTGAAGAAAAAGGTATTGATGAGGAATTCATGCAACAATGGATAAACCATAATGAATTTTTTGGTGATGAAGTAAATGTCTTTACTGAACAAGGC
>CAKVVS010000273.1:0-2303 GCA_934834395.1 Parahaemophilus parainfluenzae
GATAACAGCAACATCTTTCGGCACAGGCGTTGGTTGTGTTTCTAAGCTACGACAATCAATCATTAAGAGATGATCTTTTTGTCCTAACGCAGAAATTAATTGATCCATGTTTCCGCAATTTGCGCCTACAAATTTGTTTTCAGCTTTTTGACCTATTAAAGCAATTTCTGTATGTGTTAAAGGTAAATCACTCAATTGTTGGCAAAACTTACCCGTCGCTACTTCAAGGGCGGCGGAAGAGCTTAAACCAGAAGAATGCGGCACATTGCCTGAAATGACCAAATCAGCGCCTTGTTTAAATTGCGGGCAACGTTCTTGAATAAATTTCACAACACCACGCACATAATTTGCCCATTTTTGCTCACTTTGAGGGAAATCTTCATCAAGAGAAAAGGTATCCTCAAGATCAAGATCTGCCGCATAAACATTCCAAATATGATCAGCACGTTTTGATCCCGCAATAGCTGTACCATAATTGATTGCACAAGGCATCACAAAACCATCATTGTAATCGGTATGTTCGCCAATAATATTCACACGACCTGGCGCATACACAGTCAGTTCAGGTTGCTTGTTATATTTTTGCGTAAAAATGTGTTGGGATTTTTGGACTGGAGTCATATTATTTTCCTTTATCTTTCACACTCCCTCTTAATTCAAGAGGGAAAGGATTTCTTAACGTTCTTTATAATGTACTTCGCTTAACGCACGTAATCTTTCTGCTGCTTGTTCAGCGGTGAGGTCTCGTTGGCTTTCACCTAGCATTTCATAGCCCACCATAAATTTGCGAACCGTAGCAGAACGCAACAACGGCGGATAAAAATGCGCATGAAGCTGCCAATGCTCATTATCTTCACCATTAAATGGCGCAGCATGGAAGCCCATTGAATAAGGGAAAGAGGTTTCAAATAAGTTATCGTATTTTGTTGCCAGTTTTTTCAATATCACGGCAAGATCTTTAGCTTGAGCCTCGGTTAATTCTGTTAAGCGTTTTACATGCACTTTTGGCAATAACAGGGTTTCAAACGGCCACACCGCCCAATAAGGCACCACAGCAACCCAATGCTCGGTTTCCACCACAATACGTTCTTTTTTCTCTAATTCTTTTTGAACGTAATCCACTAAAAGTACTGAACCGTGTTTTTCATAATAATTTCGTTGAGTAACATCTTCACGTGCGACTTCATTCGGTAAAAAGCTATTTGCCCAAATTTGTCCGTGCGGATGGGGATTGGAACATCCCATTGCCGCGCCTTTATTTTCGAAAATCTGTACCCACTGATATTTTTGACCCAGTTCACGCAATTGCTCTTGCCACACTTTAATCACTTCTTCAATTTCAAGTGCGGTCAATAATGGCAAGGTTTTGCTGTGATCTGGTGAAAAACAAATAACACGGCTTTCACCACGAGCTTGGCTCATTTGGAAAAGAGGATCGGCTGATTGCTCTGGCGCTGGTGTATCTTCTAATAAAGCCGAGAAATCATTTTTGAATACATAAGGTTTATGGTAATCCGGATTAGGTTCGCCCGTGATACGTTTATTACGCGGGCAAAGATAACAATTTGGATCGTGGCTTGGCTTTTGTTCCTCACTTACTTTTTCTTGTTGCCCCTGCCATGGACGTTTAGCACGATGTGGCGAGACTAAAACCCATTGGTCAATTAACGGATTATAGCGACGATGTGGATGATCTGTCGGTTCAAATACGGTTTCGCTCATATTTTTGCTCCAAAATGTAAACGATTACAAAAAATTTTCTCATAAGATAACAAATTAAAAAAAATAAACCGTGATCATTATCACAAAATCAGGAAATAAGCCGCTTATCCAATCACTTTTTTGTGACGAATGTAGCATTTTTGAAAGTAACCGCTTTCAATTTTATTCAAATTTACTATGATAATTGCTATGAAAAAATGAATGAGAGCCCTGTTATGCCTACAATTCGAGATGTTGCTGAATTAGCTTGCGTGTCGGTTGCCACTGTTTCCCGGGTGATTAATCGCTCCCCATCTGTGAGTGAAAAAACCCGTTACTCGGTACAACGCGCGATGGAAGCCTTAAATTATCAACCCAATGCAAACGCACAAGCTCTGGCAGTACAAAATACTGATACCATTGGCGTGGTGGTTACCGATGTAACGGATCCGTTCTTTGCTATCTTGGTTAAATCGGTCGATAAAGTCGCTGAAGAGCATCAAAAAACGATTTTGATCGGCATTGGATACCATCATGCAGAAAAAGAGCGTGAAGCCATTGATACCTTGCTACGCAAGCGTTGCAGCTGTTTGGTCGTTCAT
>CAKVVS010000274.1:0-2294 GCA_934834395.1 Parahaemophilus parainfluenzae
TAATTATTCCAGCCGCAACAGCAAGACGTTTTGCCAAAACACCTGAACAAGTGGTGTTTATTGCGATTTTAATCAGTATGCTTTCCGTCGTTGGCGGGTTATTCCTTTCCGCTTTTTATGATACAGCTGCAGGTCCTTCTGTCGTGATTTGTTCCGCATTTTTGTTTTTGTTATCATTACTAAAAAAGGAATATTTATAATCCGCTCCAACCAGTGAAAACCATTTGCACCGCACCTTAAATCTTGATAAAGTGCGGGCGAATTTTGACGATATTTTAGGATAAGAAATGAGCCAAGAATATTTAGATTTTGAATTACCTATTGCTGAACTTGAAGCCAAAATTGAAGCGCTACGTTCAGCATCTGATGACAAAATTGATTTACACGATGAAATTAAACGCTTACAAAAGAAAAGCGATGAATTAACCAAAAAAACTTTTGCAAATCTTGATGCATGGCAGGTTTCTCGCATGGCGCGTCACCCAAATCGTCCATACACCCTTGATTATATCGAACATATTTTTACTGATTTCCAAGAGCTTGCTGGCGATCGTGCTTTTGCTGATGATAAAGCAATCGTTGGAGGCCTTGCGCGTTTAGATGGCCGTGCTGTGATGGTTATCGGTCATCAAAAAGGCCGTACGGTAAAAGATAAAGTGACACGTAACTTTGGTATGCCTGCACCTGAAGGCTATCGTAAAGCATTACGTTTAATGCAAATGGCTGAGCGTTTTAACTTACCTATTATTACCTTTATCGACACGCCAGGGGCTTACCCTGGCATCGGTGCGGAAGAACGTGGCCAATCTGAAGCGATTGCTCGTAACTTACGCGAAATGTCTACCTTAAAAGTACCGGTTATCTGTACGGTAATCGGTGAAGGCGGTTCCGGTGGTGCGTTAGCCATTGGTGTGGGCGACAAAGTGAATATGTTGCAATATTCAACTTATTCCGTTATTTCACCAGAAGGCTGCGCTTCAATCTTGTGGAAGAGCGCTGAAAAAGCGTCAACCGCAGCAGAAGTCATGGGATTAACCGCGGCTCGTTTAAAAGAGTTAGGTTTAATTGATAATATCGTTCCAGAGCCATTAGGTGGTGCGCATCGTAATTATCATGAAATGGCACGCAATTTAAAACAATGCCTTGTTGAAGAACTAAACGAACTCGATACCTTCGATAAAGATGGCTTATTAGAAAGACGTTATGAACGTTTAATGTCTTATGGCTATTGTTAATAATATATAAAAAGAGCGGTTAATTTAACCGCTCTTTTTTGTGTTTAAAGAATAATACATGGATGCCAGAAAATGCATCAATGCCTAAAATAATATAAAAGGAGAACTCAAAATGAAAAACGTATTAGCAATCCAATCTCACGTAGTTTATGGTTTTGCCGGTAATAAATCTGCCACCTTCCCAATGCAGCTATTAGGCGTGGATGTATGGGCACTCAATACCGTGCAATTCTCTAACCATACTCAATATGGTAAATGGACAGGCATGGTGATCCCACAAGAACAAATTGGTGAGATCGCCAACGGTTTAGATGCCATTGGAAAACTGCAAGAATGTGATGCGTTACTTTCTGGCTATTTAGGTTCAGCCGAGCAAGTTGACCAAATTATCTATGCTTTAGAAAAAATCAAAGCTCGTAACCCAAATGCACTTTACTTGTGCGATCCTGTTATGCCAAATGCCGAAAAAGTCTGCGTGGTCGCAGATGGGGTACGCGAACGCTTAATTGAAAAAGCCATTCCGCGCGCAGATATCATGACACCAAACCTTTCAGAGCTTCGTACGCTTTCTGACTTCCCTATCAACACCTTTGACGATGTGCTCAAAGCCGCTAATGCATTAGTGGCTAAAGGTGTGAAAAAAGTGTTAGTCAAACACCTAGGAAAAGCAGGTAAACTGAATGATCCTGATACCTTTGAAATTATTATGGCGACACCTGAAGGTGTATGGCATTTAAACCGTCCACTTTATAAATTCAACTTTGAACCTGTTGGTGTGGGCGATTTAATTGCCGGTACTTTCTTGGCGCATTACTTAAACTGTGACAATGATGTCGAAGCCTTTGAAAAAATGAATAATGCCGTGGCGGGTGTGATGAAAACCACCTTTGATTTGAAATCTTACGAACTCCAACCTATTGCTGCACGTTTTGAGATCTTAAATCCAAGCACAAACTACAAAGCTGTTAAAGTTGCATAATGGATTTTTTTTCATTATTCCAAGCACAAATCCCAACCACCGCCAATAAGCTGCTCATCGCTTTTAGCGGTGGTTTAGAT
>CAKVVS010000275.1:0-2294 GCA_934834395.1 Parahaemophilus parainfluenzae
GAAGCCGGCCTTGAATTACAAGGTTGGGAAGTGAAATCAATGCGCGCGGGTAAAGCCAATATCAGCGACAGCTACATCATTTTTAAAAACGGTGACGCCTATTTATTTGGTGCAACCATTCAACCATTAAGCTTGGCTTCTACCCACGTGGTTTGCGATCCGACGCGTACGCGTAAGCTTTTATTGAATAAACGTGAACTGGATAATCTTTTCGGTAAATCAAGCCGTGATGGTTTTACCATTGTTGCCCTTTCTCTTTATTGGAAAGGCCCTTGGGCAAAGATCAAAATCGGTCTTGCGAAAGGTAAAAAACAACATGATAAACGTGATGATATTAAAGAGCGTGAATGGAAAGTGGCGAAAGAGCGTATTATGAAAAACGCGCACCGTGGATAACTCCCCCTCCAAACAGACAAAATGCCTTTCAACCGAAAGGCATTTTTCTTTTTCTCAATATGAAAAAAATTCTCATGATTATGAATAAAATTATATTGATAATCATTCTCTTTTGAATTAGTATCTTCGCCCAATTCTTTTCGTTATATAAGGAGCTCTAATGAAAAAAGGCATTCACCCTGAAAATTATCGTACCGTTTTATTTTATGATTCCAACGCGAAACAAGGCTTTCTGATCCGTTCTTGTGCTAAAACTAACAACACCATGAAATGGGAAGATGGTAATGAATACCCTGTATTTATGTGCGATACCTCATCTGCTTCTCACCCATTTTATACTGGTAAAACTCGTCAAATTGGTAATGAAGGTCGTGCAAGTGAATTTGCAAGCCGTTACGGTAAATTTGGCGCATTTAAATCAAAATAGGAATATTCAATGAAAGTATTATCTTCACTCAAAAGCGCAAAAAACCGTCCTGGCTGCAAAATTGTTCGTCGCCACGGTGTCGTTTATGTCATTTCGAAAACCAACCCTCGCTTTAAAGCGCGTCAAGGTGGGAAAAAGAAAGGTTAACCCCAATAAAAAAGAGCGGTCAAATTTCCGCTCTTTTTTTCATTTAGGCATTAAGGTTTATAAATAAACTCAACGCCTTCTTCATCTTCTTCATCCCAATCATCCCAGTCGTCATCTTCATCATCAAATTGATGTTCAGCGAGCTGTTCTTGATGGTAGTCTTCCCATTTGAATTTCACTTCTTCTGGTTTATTTTCTTCTACTTCCGCATCACGTGGATTTGCTTCAATGAAATCCATAATATCACGACAAAGTGGTGGCACATTTTTACCGGTTGCGGCAGAAATAAGGTGATACCCTTCTTCCCAACCAAGACGTTCGGTAATCTCTTGAGCACGTTCATGCGCCTCTTCTTCTGTCATCGTATCAATTTTGTTGAAGACTAACCAGCGCGGTTTATCTGCCAATTTTTCGCTATATTGGAATAATTCTGACTCGATGATCGCAATATTATCCGCAGGATCGGATTCATCAATTGGGTTAATATCCACTAAATGAATTAACACACGACAACGTTCCAAGTGTTTTAAGAAACGAATTCCTAAACCTGCACCATCTGATGCGCCTTCAATCAATCCAGGAATATCTGCCACTACAAAGCTATGGCTCTCATCCACTTTCACTACGCCTAAACTTGGCACTAAAGTGGTAAATGGATAATCAGCGACTTTTGGTTTTGCAGCTGAAACGGCACGAATAAAAGTGGATTTACCTGCATTTGGTAAGCCTAACATCCCGACATCCGCAAGAAGCATTAATTCTAATAATAAATCGCGTTTTTCACCTGGTGTCCCCATGGTTTTTTGGCGAGGTGCACGGTTCACTGAAGATTTAAAACGCGTATTACCTAAACCATGATAACCACCTTTCGCCACTAACATTTTCGCGCCATGCTTTGTTAAATCGCCAAGCACTTCTTTGGTGTCATTATCAATTGCACGCGTTCCCACCGGCACACGTAACGTAATATCTTTACCGCGACGACCGGTACAATCTGAACTATGGCCATTCTCACCGCGCTCAGCGGCAAAACGTTTCGTAAAACGATAATCGATCAAGGTATTTAAGTTTTCGTCTGCAACCAAATAAACATCACCGCCATCACCGCCATCACCGCCATCAGGGCCACCTTTGGGGATAAATTTTTCACGGCGGAAACTTACACAACCGTTTCCACCATCCCCTGCTTCCACACGAATCAGGGCTTCATCAATAAATTTCATAAAAACTCTCCAATATTTAACCGCACTTTACTTTGATTGCGGTAATAACTTATGTCCGATTGCTGACAAAATTGCTCCGCATACTACAACAAACGCCCCGA
>CAKVVS010000276.1:0-2293 GCA_934834395.1 Parahaemophilus parainfluenzae
ATACAGGGTTTATTGTTTTTTTCATAAAATCAGGTTATTTAATGGTGATTTCATTTACCATTTTCAAGAGAGAATATCGTTTTATTCATAAGCATAGCCATTAGGCGGTAGCAACTTACCATCTAAATAAGCTTGATTTTCAATCAGTTTTAATCGCTCTTCAATAAACCATTTAATCACTAAAGGATAAATATTATATTCCTGTTCACGTGTACGAAGTTCAATTTCCTCAACGGTATCGCCAGGGAAAATCGGCACTTTGGCTTGTAATACAATAGCGCCTCCATCGATCTCTTCATTGACAAAATGCACGGTTGTACCATGTTCGCTCTCGCCATTCTCAAGTGCTCTTTGATAAGTGTGTATCCCAGGATATTTTGGCAGAAGGGAAGGGTGAATATTTAAAATTTTCCCCGTAAAACGTTGTGTGAATGGTTTGGTTAAGATTTTCATGTAACCGGCTAACACAATGAGATCAATATTGAGAGCGTCTAAATAATCCCCTATAGCCTTATCCATAGCGGGATTGGAACTAAAATCTTGGCGCAAAAAAACTCGGCTAGGAATGCCCGCACTTTCAGCGCGTTCTAAGCCAAATGAATCAATTTTATTACTGATGACAGTCACGACCTTTCCTGGAATAAACCCAGTTTGACAAGCCTCAATTATCGCTTGAAGATTTGATCCTTGCCCTGAAATCAGGACGGCAATTTTTTTCATATTATTCTACATAAAAGAAGGGCGAACCTTTCATTCTGAAATTTTCGCCCTGAAATGGAAAAGAGAAATTATTTAATAATGACTTGTGGTTCGTTATCTGTCGCATTTTCAATATGACCGATTAACCAGACATTTTCACCGGATTGTTTTAAAATCGCTAAAGCAGTTTCCACTTGCGATTGTGGTAATGCAATCACCATACCAACGCCACAGTTAAATGTACGGTACATTTCATAGGTTTCAATGTTGCCTTTTTCTTGTAACCATTTGAATACGGGTTGCCATTCCCAACTGCTTTCATCAATAACAGCTTTGGTATTTTTCGGTAATACACGAGGGATATTTTCCCAGAAACCGCCACCCGTTAAGTGTGCGATAGCATGGACTTCCGTTTGTTTGATTAAGGCGAGAACAGATTTTACATAGATTTTTGTCGGTGCAAGCACTTGTTCACTTAATGGACGACCATCTAATTGCTCAGTGGCTGGGTTGACGCCAGCAACATCAATGACTTTACGAATTAAAGAATAACCATTTGAATGCGGGCCACTTGAACCTAGTGCAATTAAAGCATCTCCTACTTTAACTTGGCTACCATCAATGATTTCTGATTTTTCGACGACACCCACACAGAAACCTGCAAGGTCATAATCACCTGCGTGATACATACCCGGCATTTCGGCAGTTTCGCCACCGACTAATGCACAACCCGATTGTACACAGCCTTCAGCAATGCCTTTTACCACATCAGAGGCAACATCCACATCAAGTTTTCCTGTCGCATAGTAGTCTAAGAAGAATAATGGTTCGGCGCCTTGAACCACTAAATCGTTAACACACATTGCAACCAAATCAATACCAATGGTATCGTGTTTTTTTAAGTCAATGGCTAAACGTAGTTTTGTTCCTACACCGTCTGTACCTGAAACGAGGATCGGTTCTTTATATTTGCCCGGAATAGCACATAATGCGCCAAACCCACCTAATCCCCCGATGACTTCAGGACGAGTAGTTCGTTTCACGTGTGGTTTAATACGTTCAACTAATTCATTACCGGCATTAATATCCACGCCTGCATCTTTATAACTTAATGATGGTTTGCTCACAATGCTATCCTATATTTTTAGGTTAAATGATAAAACGGCGTGATTGTATCAGATTAAGCAAACGTTTGCGATAGTGATTTAATTAGGATTTAAGCAAAAAAATAACCGCACTTTATTTTGCATGATAAAGTGCGGTCAATTTCTAAAATATTTTTAGCGATTTGCTAATTCGAAAATCATCGCTTCAGCTTGGCAGCTAAATGTAAAACGCGCCGTTAAATTGGCGCCATTTTCAGTTTCTGTGATTTCACTTTTAATGTCGCAAGGATCGCTTTCTGTTTTGCGTGCTTTTTCAATGAAACGATTAAGTGCCGCTTCAGCTTCAGCTTTATTCGCATAGGTTTGATGAATATCAACAGAGCAATCTGAACCGTCAATAATCGTACCCACATCAACACAACTACAAGTGAGAGATTCTTCTGCTTTGCATGTTACTGTCATAGGATTTCCTTATTTAAAATTAAGAT
>CAKVVS010000277.1:0-2293 GCA_934834395.1 Parahaemophilus parainfluenzae
GAGAAATTCACATAAGCTTGTTTGAGATCAGCATTGAAGTCTTCTGGTTTGGTGTTAATGAGCAATTCTTTACCTGCCCAAATTGCCACGACTTCCCAGTGGTTACCCATATAGACAGCACTCTTGATTTCACATTGTTGTGCTGCCTCACCTTCTGCTTTTAAGTAAATCGCTTCAGGACGTACGCCCACTAAGCACTCACCATCCGGTAAATTGAATTGCGCCGCATTGCTTAATGGCAATTTGTAGCCATTCACATCAATGGTGTTATTTTCCAATTTACCTTCAAAGATGCTCGATTCGCCCATGAAGTTTGCAAGGAATAAAGAATTTGGACGCAAATAAAGCTCTTTTGCTGGGGCTTTTTGCATGATTTTACCTTTGTTCATGACGATAACTTCATCGGATACCGCAAACGCTTCGGTTTGGTCGTGAGTCACATAAAGTGAGGTAATACCTAAACTTTGTTGTAATTCACGGATTTTTTCACGCATAGAACGACGTAAGTTTGCATCCAAGTTACTTAATGGTTCATCAAAAAGTAATACTTTTGGTTTTAATACTAACGCACGTGCTAATGCCACACGTTGTTGTTGACCACCTGAAATTTGATCCACGAAACGATCTTCGAAACCCGCTAAGTCAACCAACTCTAACGCTTCCTTTACACGTTTAGCGCGTTCTTCTTTACCCACGCCTTGCATACGCAAACCATAGCCTACGTTATCACCGATACTCATATGCGGGAACAATGCGTAAGATTGGAATACGATACAAATATCACGATTTTGAATAGACGATTTGGTTACATCTTCACCATCGATAAAAATTTGACCTGAAGTTGGATTTTCTAAGCCTGCCACCAAACGTAACACAGTGGTTTTACCACAACCAGATGGCCCTAATAAGGTCACCATAGTGCCACGTTTAATGGTTAAATCTAAATTATCAATGACTGTGGATTTACCAAAAGATTTAGTGATATTTTTTAATACTAAGAAATCATTATTACTCATAATATTTACCTACAACTTAACGAGTTAATTCATTTTTTTCGCTTTAGAACGGGAAATTCGGGTATCACCCACAATCCAGTCAAAGAATAAAATAATGGCCATCATCACGATGATTAAAATCGAACCGTATGCGATAGCAACACCATATTCACCATCTTCTACACGGTTTAAAATATAGGCTGTTGCCACACGTGTATCAGCGGTGACTAAGAAGATAATCGCACTCACGGTAGTCATCGCACGAACGAAGCTGGTGACCAATGCAGAAAGTAACGCTGGTTTTAACAATGGTAAAACGATAAACCATAATGTTTTCCATGAGCTACCTTTTAAAGAAAGAGACGCTTCATCAAGTGATTTATCTAATTGTCCAAGACCTGCAATGGCTGCACGCATACCGATTGGTAAATCACGCATTACCATTGAGATGATCACGATAATGCTAGTACCCGTAATATAAAGTGGCGCATTGTTAAAGGCTAAAATATAAGATACCCCTGCAACGGTTCCTGGTACCGCAAAACAAAGCATGGTTAAGAACTCAAGAGATTTTTTACCTTGGAAATCTTTACGTACCACAATATACGCAATTAATAAACCGAAAAGTGCGGTCAATGGTGCGGCAATTCCTGCGTAAATTAAGGTATTAATCAATGATGGCCATGCCCCATCGCTTAAGCCTTGTCCGAATAACATTGCATAGTTTTTCAAGGTTAAGGTGTAATCTACGCCCCAGTTTACGGTGAAACTACCGTAGAAAATACTGCCGTATAACGCTAAGTTAAAGAGTACCCAGAAACCAAGCATTCCGATGATGGTATATTTCAAGCCGGTTGGTAAATCTTGCACGTCACCACGATAGGATTTGCCTGAAACGGTCACATAAGAACGGTTACCAATCCAAATATATTGGATGATAAATACGGCTAATGAGAAGATTAAAAGCATCGAACCTAAAGTACTTGCTGAAGCATAATCTAATTGTGAGCCGGCAATATAGAAGTAGATTTGTGTCGCGATTACGTCAAAGCTACCACCCAATACTAACGGGTTACTAAAGTCCGCTAAGGATTGGATAAACACGATTAAGAATGAGTTTGCCAATGCCGGACGCAATAATGGGAAAATGATATTAAAGAATGTTTGGTAACGATTTGCACGTAAGGTGTAAGACGCTTCTTCAATTGATGGGTGAACCGATTTTAATGCCCCATCTAAAATCATGAATGAAATCGGCGCAAAAGCAAGAATCTGTGCAATGGCAATCCCATTAAAGC
>CAKVVS010000278.1:0-2279 GCA_934834395.1 Parahaemophilus parainfluenzae
AACAGGTCGTGCAGCTGATAAAGCCAATACAGAGAGCCGTTATAAAATTGAACAAGTTACGGCGCAAGATGCAAGTGCGTTAGCGGTTTCTGTAGAGCAAATGCGTCGTGATGGTGTGATTTACACACCAAATCAAGCAGATAAACAACGCTATGCATCGGATCGTTTAAATCGGTTTGTTGCTGCGCTTACAAACGCTTATAACAAGCAACAACAAGATTTAAATAATGCTTCTGCAGGACCTTTCCAATCAGGTTTAATTACTGATACGAACGGTAGAATGGCATTAGGTATGGATGCAAGCTTTGGTCAAGCATGGCAACGTTTAGGTTCGACTTTACCGAAATTAGGCTTTAAAGCTACATCGGAATCTGCTGGTCGTGGCTATCGCGAGTTAAAATATAAACCATTGGATAAACAAGAGTGGTTACGTTTAGGGGTGAATCCGCCTAATTTAGAAAAAGGTGTTTATCAAATGCAAATTTCTGCAGTGGGTAAACAAAGTGCGGTCGTGATCACTGATGAAGACGGTAAGGTATTACCAAATGAAGCAGCTCAATCCTTGTATTCAGCATTAAGTGTATTACTTGCACAATAATATGAGTTGAGAAATAAAAAGTGCGGTTCAATTTGACCGCACTTTTTTTATTGGTAGAGAAGTTATTCAGCTTTTACGCCTAAGTTACCCATTTTTACACCAAGATTACCGAGAGAAACCGGATCCAGATAATCCCCTAAGAATTTGAATAACTCACTTAATTCTGTAAATGAGCGTTTGATTTTTACTTGATCTTCTACTTTACGCACAAATTCATAACGCACATTTTCGCCTTCAAAATAAGCCGTGAGCGTGAGATAAATGGTTTCAAAAAAGTGGCTTTGAGCCCCTTCTTCACCCGGATCACTGATACGGACATTCCAAGTATTGTTAAATAAAACTTCTGTTTTGATTGACATATAGACTTCCTCTGTTTGTTATTTTTTATGCTGAAATTGAAACGAAAAACCCGATGATAAAATTTCTGAAATCAAAAACTTTATCATCGGGCTTTTCAAACCAATTGCTCGCATATTTTGCTTTGCGTTGGTAACTGCCTTTACCTTTACGTTTTTTCTCAACGCGTTGGCGGAATAATTTGTCGTGTAATAGTGCCATCACGGCATTATCTTTCACGACACCTTTGGTGTGTTGATAAATGGGCTGATTTTCAACCGCACTTTTTGTTTTTTTCGTCATATTTACCTCTAAAAAATTGCCGTGAAGTCGTTCACGGCAAGTCATTATAGCGAAAATGAATAGAATTACAAAATGGTGAGTACGCTTTCAGGCGGTCGTCCAATTTTAGCTTTTTCACCTTTTACCACAATCGGGCGTTCTAATAGGGCTGAATTTTCACTGATGGCTTTTAATAAGTCATCATTCGTTAATGCAGGATTATCTAACCCTAATGATTGATAAAGCTCATCTTTGGTACGCATCATTTTTCTGACATCATCTAATCCTAATTTATTAGCCAGTTGCTGCAATGCTTCAACAGAGTAGTGTTGTTGTAAATAAAGTTCAATCGTCGGTTGAATGCCTTTTTCTTCTAATAAAGCTAAGGTTTCACGGCTTTTTGAACAGCGCGGATTATGATAAATTGTAACAGACATAACGTTTCCTTCTATTTTATGTTGAATGAGTGGATATAGGATTGATTCAAATTTTAACTTATAATGACAAAAAATACTTGTTTAGGAAGACTTTATGTTAGAAATGCTAAAAAATTGGTATAGCCGTCGCTTAAGCGATCCGCAGGCGATGGGGCTACTTGCCATTTTGTTGTTTGGCTTTATTGCGATTTATTTTTTTAGTGATTTAATCGCCCCGTTGCTGATTGCCATTGTATTAGCATATTTATTGGAAATGCCAATTAATTTCCTGACGAAAAAATTAAAATTTCCTCGAATGCTCGCCACGTTAATTATTTTTGGTGGCTTTCTAACCTTGGCGTTATTAGTTTTCTTCGGGTTAGTGCCAACATTATGGAATCAAACGATTTCCTTATTAAGCGATTTGCCAGCCATGTTCAATAAGTTACATGAATGGTTGTTAGCCCTTCCTGAGCATTATCCTGAACTCATCGATTACACCATGATTGACACCTTTTTTAGTGCGGCTCGAGCGAAGATTTTGGGCTTCGGTGAATCTGCGGTGAAATTGTCGATTACCTCATTAATGAATCTTGTATCACTGGGTATTTATGCGTTTTTAGTGCCATTAATGATGTTCTTTATGC
>CAKVVS010000279.1:0-2277 GCA_934834395.1 Parahaemophilus parainfluenzae
CGAGAAATGGACAAAACAGATCTATGATGAAATGTGTTTAGCAGAGTTAGCTTAACCATCTCTAATTTAACAAATTTAAGGGAATATTATGTCTGAAGAAAACATCAAATTACTCAAAAAAGCAGGGTTAAAAATTACTGAACCTCGACTCACTATCCTTGCATTGATGCAAGAGCACAAACATGAACATTTCTCAGCTGAAGAAGTGTATAAAATCTTGTTAGAACAAGGCAGTGATATTGGCCTTGCAACCGTATATCGAGTACTTAACCAATTTGATGAAGCGCATATCTTAATTCGTCATAATTTTGAAGGTAACAAGTCTGTTTTTGAACTTGCTCCAACAGAACACCACGATCACATTATCTGTGAAGATTGCGGTAAAGTATTTGAGTTTACTGATAATATTATCGAACAACGTCAAAAAGAAATCAGTGAACAACATGGCATCAAATTAAAAGCACACAGTTTATATCTCTACGGCAAATGTAGCGATATCAACAAATGTGAAGAGAAAAAATAATCTGTGCTAAAAAACAAAAACCTTAGGTTAAAACCTAAGGTTTTTTATTATTTCTACTAAAAGTGCGGTCAAAATCAACCGCACTTTTTACATTTAAAGGAGAGAATTATTTTTTACCTAATTGTGGTAAAACGGAATCTTTACCCGCAGTTAATAAACCTACTTGAGAGTAGATACTTAATTTTCCGCGTGTATCTGCTACATCTAGGTTACGCATGGTTAATTGACCAATACGATCGATTGGATCAAATGGTGCATTTTCCACTTTTTCCATACTTAAACGCTCTGCCGCATAAGTTAAGTTTGGTGATTCCGTATTTAAGATTGAGTAGTCATTACCACGACGAAGTTCTAATGTCACTTCACCAGTCACCGCACGAGCGACCCAACGTTGTGCTGTTTCACGTAACATTAACGCTTGTGGATCAAACCAACGACCTTGGTATAACAAACGGCCTAAACGTAAACCGTTGATACGATATTGTTCAATAGTATCTTCATTATGAATACCCGTTACTAAACGTTCATAAGCGATATGGAATAATGCCATTCCCGGTGCTTCATAAATACCACGTGATTTTGCTTCAATAATACGGTTTTCAATTTGGTCTGACATGCCTAAACCATGGCGACCACCAATGCGATTTGCTTCTAAGAAAAGATCCACCACGTTATCAAATGTTTTACCGTTTAATGCAACTGGCACACCTTCTTCAAAACGAACAGTCACCACTTCTGGTTTTACTTGAACATTTTCATCCCAAAATGCCACGCCCATAATTGGTTTCACAATTTTAATACCGGTGCTTAATTCTTCTAAGTCTTTCGCTTCATGAGTTGCACCTAACATATTAGAGTCAGTTGAATAGGCTTTTTCTACCGACATTTTGTAGTCAAAACCATTTGCGATTAAGAATTGTGACATTTCAAAACGACCACCCAACTCATCAATGAATTGTTGATCTAACCATGGTTTGTAAATTTTTAAATTTGGGTTGGTTAATAAACCATAACGATAAAAACGTTCAATATCGTTACCTTTGAAAGTTGAACCATCCCCCCAGATATTCACATCATCTTCTTTCATTGCTGCAACAAGCATCGTACCTGTTACCGCACGACCAAGTGGTGTGGTATTGAAATAGGTTGCTCCACCAGTAGAAATATGGAATGCACCACATTGAATAGCCGCAATCCCTTCATGGGCTAACTGCGCACGACAATCCACTAAACGCGCATTTTCCGCACCATATTCCATTGCTTTTCTGGGAATTGCATTGTAATCATCTTCATCTGGTTGACCTAAGTTTGCTGTATAAGCATAAGGTACCGCACCTTTTTGACGCATCCAAAGTAATGCCGCACTGGTATCTAGCCCGCCTGAAAAAGCGATACCAACTTTTTGACCTTTAGGTAAATGTTGCAGAATCGTATTTGACATATTTTATTTCCTTCATTGTGGTTATGGTGAGTGAGTCTTTAAAAAGTGCGGTCAAAAATCACTGCGCTTTTCTAACATATCATCGGGATTTGGATGACGATAAGTGAAGCCTAAATCTCGACAAATTTTATCTGCCATAATGATTCGTTTCGGATCCGAATCACTACATTCAAATTGTGGTATGGATAAATCATAAAATACTGCTGCTTTTGTGTAATATTCTGCTCGAGTAGGATGAATTGGCGCGCAAAGATGGTAAGTTCGCAATCCATTTGGATTCATGAGTAAGGCTGTAATATCTTGAATGCAATCC
>CAKVVS010000280.1:0-2262 GCA_934834395.1 Parahaemophilus parainfluenzae
TGTTTGATGCGGCAATTAATAAAACCGGTTATATTCGCGAATCTGGTTATAATTTAGTCTTTGTGAATAAAAATCCATGTAATCGCGCGACCATTGGGGTGATCAGTTTAAATAACCATTCATCTGCATTTCGTAGCAACTTTACGAAAGGAAAACTGGAACAATATGGTTGTACTGCTGGACGTAGCATGCAAAACTTTACCGTTGATGAAGCCCAATATGAAGAAGGCTATGATGAAGCGGGTATGGATCGCCTAATCCAACAAGTTGGTGGTTAATCATTTCAAAAAGAGCGGTCAATTTTGCACAAAATTTTCCGCTTTTTAATTTTAATCACCTATCGATTTGATAATTATTTTCATTTGAAAACTTTATAAAAAATGATATTATTCTGCAGAATGCTAATCGATCATTATTTTTAAGGAGATCTCATGAAGCATTTATTTAAAAGCCTATCTGTTATCGCTCTAGGTTTAGCAGCTTTACAAGCCGAAGCGAAATTTAAAGTGGTGACCACATTTACTGTTATTCAGGATATCGCACAAAATGTTGCGGGCGATGCCGCGACGGTGGAATCTATCACCAAACCTGGTGCAGAAATTCACGAGTATGAACCGACCCCTAAAGATATTGTAAAAGCTCAATCTGCTGATTTAATTTTATGGAACGGATTAAATTTAGAGCGTTGGTTTGAGCGTTTCTTCCAAAATATCAAAGACAAACCAGCCGTTGTGGTAACCGAAGGCATCACGCCACTTTCTATTTATGAAGGCCCTTATAAAGATGCACCTAACCCACACGCTTGGATGTCGCCATCTAATGCGTTGATTTATGTCGAAAATATCAAAAATGCATTAGTTAAATACGATCCGCAAAATGCTGATACTTATCAAAAAAATGCAGCGGCGTATGCAGAAAAAATCAAACAGCTCGATAAACCTTTACGTGAAAAACTCTCACTGATTCCTGCCGACCAACGTTGGTTAGTGACCAGTGAAGGTGCCTTTAGTTATTTAGCGAAAGATTACGATCTCAAAGAAGGCTATTTATGGCCAATTAACGCTGAACAACAAGGTACGCCTCAACAAGTGCGTAAACTTATCGATTTAGTGAAAAAAAATCACATTCCAGTGGTATTTAGTGAAAGTACCGTGTCAGCCAAACCTGCTCAACAGGTAGCGAAAGAAAGCGGTGCTAAGTACGGCGGCGTGCTTTATGTAGATTCTCTTTCTGCCGCTGACGGTCCTGTACCAACTTATATTGACTTACTGAATGTCACTGTATCCACCATAGTCAAAGGATTTGAAAAATAATGACTGAACTTTCCGCTTCGATTTCCGTTAATGATGTAACCGTACGTTACAACAACGGGCACACTGCAATTTATGATGTTACCTTTGCATTACAAAGGGGGACAATCTGTGCTCTTGTCGGCGTAAATGGGAGCGGAAAATCAACGCTATTCAAAAGCATCATGGGATTAATCAAACCACAGCAAGGCAATATTGCGCTTTGTGGTTTGCCAATTAATCGAGCATTGAAACAAAATTTGGTTGCCTATGTGCCGCAAGCGGAAGAAGTCGATTGGCAATTTCCAGTCTCCGTTTATGATGTTGTCATGATGGGACGCTACGGCTACATGAATTTCCTACGCATTCCAAAAGCTGAAGACAAACAAAAAGTGCTCGAAGCGATGCAACGAGTAAACATCGAGCATTTAGCTGAACGGCAAATCGGCGAGCTTTCTGGTGGGCAAAAAAAACGCGTATTTTTGGCTCGTGCATTAGCACAACAAAGTAAAATTATCTTGCTTGATGAACCTTTTACAGGTGTGGATGTTAAAACTGAAAATGCCATTGTGGAACTCCTTCGTCAGTTACGTGCTGAAGGGCATTTAATTTTAGTTTCTACTCATAACTTAGGCTCTGTACCAGATTTCTGTGACCAAGTAGTGATGATTAACCGTACTGTGATTGCTGCCGGTAAAACAGAAAATACATTTAATCAGCATAATTTGGAAAAAGTCTTTGGTGGTGTATTACGACACATCAAATTATTAGGTGAAGATCTGCATAATGATGAAGATAAACGTGCTGTCACCGTGCTTACGGATGATGAACGTCCCGTTGTCTTATATGGTGAAACCAAAAATGATCCGCCTGCAACGGCTGTAAAATCCTGTCGTCTGCCTCCGTCTGACAAGGAATAAGCTATGCTTGAATATTTACTGGAACCTTTCTCCTATGAATATATGCAAAAAGC
>CAKVVS010000281.1:0-2261 GCA_934834395.1 Parahaemophilus parainfluenzae
GCGGTTATAAAGATACCACTTATTTAGTACGAGTAAAGATTTAAGGCGCGTTTTTTAATAGAATCTAATCATAATTTGATATAGGTAAAAAAATAACCGCACTTTTGAGATACAAATCAAAGTGCGGTCATTTTTTTAGGTTAGAAAGTGAATGATTAATACATGCCTTCGCGCTCTTCACGGGTGCTGATGAAGATATTTTTCACCTGTGTATAAGCGTCAAGCATCATTTTATGGGTTTCACGACCTATACCGGAGGTTTTATAACCACCGAAAGGAGCGCCAGCTGGTAAACGGTTATAACAGTTCACCCAAACACGACCGGTTTCAAGTGCACGTGCAACTCGTAGCGCACGGTTAATGTTATATGTCCACACCGCACCACCTAGGCCATAATCACTGTCATTTGCCATTTTAATTACATCTGCTTCATCCTTGAATTTGATTACCACAGCAACCGGACCAAAAATTTCTTCTTGTGCCACGCGTTTTTTGTTATCAGGCGCTAAAATTAAGGTTGGTTGGAAAAATTCGCCTCGAGCCAATGCCGGGTCGGTTGATTTACCTCCACCAACGACGATTTGACACCCTTCTTCTTTAGCAATATCAACATACTTGCTAATAACCTTAACTTGATTTCCGTTTACTTGCGCCCCCATTTGCGTGTCATCTTCCCAAGGTAAGCCGACTTTAACTTTCTTAAATTCTTCTTTTAGTGCCGCGATAAATTTATCGTAAATGCTTTCTTGTACGAAAATACGTGAACCGGCACAACACACTTGCCCTTGGTTGAAGAGAATTCCTTTTTGTGCGCCCTCCAATGCTTTATCAAATGGCATATCGTCAAAGAAAATATTGGCTGATTTACCACCCAATTCCAAGGTGGATGGAATCAACATTTCAGCAGCAGCTACACCAATTTTTCTACCAATTTCGGTGGAACCGGTAAATGCCAGTTTGTTAAATCCAGTATGGTGCAACATGTATTCGCCAGATTTAGAACCCTTACCAGTAATAACATTGAAGACACCTTTCGGTAATAAATGATTAATTTTTTGAGCTAAGGAAAGTAAGCTCAATGAAGTAGTGGAAGATGGGTGAATCACGACGGTACAACCTGCTGCCAATGCCGGTGCTATTTTCCATGCAGCCATTAAGAACGGAAAGTTCCATGGAATAATTTGACCAACAACGCCAATAGGCTCGCGTAAAATCAACGACAAATCTTCGCTATCCAGTTGGTTTGCGACACCTTCTTCGGCGCGAATAACACTGGCAAAATAACGGAAATGATCTGATGCCAACGGAATATCTGCTGCGCGTGTTTCGCGAATCGGTTTACCGTTATCCAACGTTTCTTGTAAAGCGAATAATTCGGTATTTTCGTCAATAATATCTGCAATTTTATTCAAAATTGTAGCTCGTTCCGTTGCGCTAGTATTTTTCCAGGTTTTAAAGGCCTCTTTCGCAGCATTCACTGCAGCATCGACATCTGCATCCGTAGCGTCAATAAAGGTGGCTAAGGCTTCACCATTTGCAGGGTTATATGCTGTTAAGGTATTACCCTCAGAGCCATTTGTCCATTCGCCGTTGATCAATAAACCATAGTGTTTATCAAAGACATTAAGATCTTTTATCATCTGTTTTCTCCTTTTTTCTACGTTGTGAATCAAAGTAATACCTGATCTTTTTACACCATCAGGTCTTTAATATTTTGTCCGTAAAAGAGGACTATGGGTTGATTTTAGTACAAGACAAGACTTAAAACTGGGAGACAGATCACATTTTGGTGGTCAGAAGGAAAGGTAGAGAAAATTGATTTGATAGGTGAAAAAAAACAAAGTACAGAAAAACTTATTGAAAAAAGACCGCACCTGAATGGATAAAATCAAAGTGCGGTCGTTTTTTATTGGTTTTACACAGCGTGTTTCGGTTGTTTGAATACCATCACTTCAGGTGCTTTACCGGTAAATTTTTCAACCTGAACAATACAGGTATTTGGTGAGTTACCTTGTGCGAGTTTTGATGTACCTTCATCGCGTGTTAATACGTTCGGGCAACCATTTTTACACAATGGTTTTTCACTTTCACCTAAGTCCATTGGGTCATACCACGCACCTTCATGGAGGGCGACAGTACCTTTGATGATATTTTCTGTTACAACCGCACCTGCAAGCACTTGACCGCGTTTGCTATGAACACGAACAATATCACCGTCTTTAATACCGCGAGCAGCCGCATCTTCAGGATGAATCATCACA
>CAKVVS010000282.1:0-2260 GCA_934834395.1 Parahaemophilus parainfluenzae
GTATAACAAAGGCTTGTTAAGTCATTGGTGCTTGATAAATCAAGCCCTAAATAGCAATCTTGATGAAGTAAATCGCTTTCCGTGTACTGCCGTTCGCATTGCACCCAGTTTCCATCACCTAGCCACGGCGTAGAGCCTTGACACCATACATTAAAACGCTTGGTTAGCATTTCTACCCATTCGGAAGGAATACCCCTAGCCTTCTTGATTGTGTTCTCAAAATCAAGGTAAGGAATGGATTTACCTATATTTGGATTTGCTTTTATCCAGTTCTCTTGATTGTCGATTTCGCTTTCTTCGTCTAACTCAAAAATCAACACAAATAGGCTTTCATTCTGCTCATTTCCTTCAAGGATTTGAGCGCAATAATCATAATGCTGTTTACAGGCTGAAATAACGTTACTTCCCGCTGTTGTAATGGCAAAGAGTAAACCTTCAGGGCGTGCGCCTTGTCCTAGCTCTAATGCGCTATATACGCTGTTATCTGTGTGTAGGTGATATTCATCAACAATCGCTAAACTAGGATTTGTGCCTTCAATGGTTGAGGATTTAGCGGCCAATGGTCGCATGATGCTGTTGTTCTTAGGGTTGATGAGTTTGTGCTGTTGAATATTGAGCCGTTTTTTTAGTAAAGGCGAAAGTAAGCACATTTGACGCGCATCATCAAAAACGATTCGGGCTTGGTCTCGACTCACGGCTGCCGTGTAAATGTCTTGCTGGCCGCCTTCCATCACCAAAAACCAATTGGCCAAAACGGCTGCCACAGTTGATTTAGCGTTTTTTCTTGCCACTTGAATGTAAGCGGAGCGATATTTTCTTAATCCTGTATCTTTTCGTTTAAAGCCCAGAATGTTGGCAAAGAGGAATACTTGCCAATCTGAAAGAATAATCGGCTCGCCGCGCAAGTGTCCTTTAACGTGCGGGCATAGTTTCGAGAAAGCTAAAAACTTATTAACTGCTCCAGCATCAAAGAAATAACCGGGATTGTTTAAATCGTTAAAATAACGCTCTACGGCTTGTTTTATCTTCTTACAAGCCACTATTTCACCTGTTTGAACTTTTTTCGCGTATTCGTGCCAGATTTCCATTTTTCGCCTACATTGTGAGGATTTCATCCAACATATCAGTAACGTCTGTTTCTACTGGATTTTTACGGCGACTTACCGGGTCAAAGCCCAAAAGTGCGGACATCTTGATCATCACTTTTTCCGCATCGGCTTTCGCTGATAGTGCCGGATTGCGTGATTGCGTACCTTGACTGTTTACAATGGAAAAGCCGTTTTTCGCAATATCCGCTACCGCACTTCGGAATAGTGAATAGTTAATACAGTAGATTTCAAGATTGGTTAAATCTTCCGGTTTAATATCGCCACGATCCGAAAGCTGCGTAATGCGTGCTTTCCATTGGCTTTTAGCCAGTTCGTCTAAGAAATCAGGGGCTTTATATTTGGTTCGTTTCGTCATTTATGCTTTTCCTTATTTTCAAAAAATTTGCCTTGCGTAAAAATTTGAGTAGGGGGGCGGTTACGTAGGATTTATCTTTTCTTTTTGAAATTGCCCCTACCCGGTCAATCATTATTTCAACTGTGGATATATCACCATCATTCAGTTGTTACCATATGACCACAACTCAACTATGTACATATGTACATCCCTTAATTGTTTCGATATCGAAACGGTTCACTTCTTCGCCCCAAATCCGCGTTGGTCTATCACTCGTGTTTTATAGCTGTGACAATCACGACATAAAGGCTGATGATTGCTTGCTACCCAAAACAATGGATCGGATTGTCCGTTCTCTACCGGCTTGATATGGTCTATCACTGTTGCCGGTGTGTATTTGCCTTGCTCTAAGCACATCACACAAAGGGGATGATGCTTTAAGTATTGTTCGCGGTATTTGCTCCACTTGTGGTCGTAACCGCGTGCGCTACTGTTTGGGCGGTTGTCTTTTGGCTTGTGCTCCTCGCATCTACCGGACTTTACTTTGTTTCTACATCCGGGATAGCTACAACGTCTTAATGGTTGGTATGGCATCGGTTACTAAATCCTTAGTAAGCGCACGGTTCTCTATACACTTCCCACAATGCGGAAATCGTCATAGGTGCCGGTTTAAGGTTGGCTAAGTCTGTGACGGCTTCGCGGTTCGTGTAGAGATAGGCGATATACATTAAGCAACCAATCTTAATCGCCGGGGTAAAAGGTATGGTCTTTTCCGTTTCTTCTTCCCCAAAGGTTTTGCCAATATGTTTTTGGCATA
>CAKVVS010000283.1:0-2253 GCA_934834395.1 Parahaemophilus parainfluenzae
GCCACGAACAGGAAGGTGTAAAGCATGATTTCCCATGGACTGTTGCTGATGTGTAAATCGTAGAAATCTTTGGCTACTTCTTTTGTAATTGGTGCGGAAATATCAAGAGTATTATTAATCAGGCTGATGATATAAGACATCACCCAACCACCTAATACCATGTAATAAGCCATGATACCAAATGCGCCAAGAAGCCCCATGTAACCAAGAATCTTCCAATATTTGGAGATGTTTTTACCTTTATCCTGGATTTTGTCGCCAAAGGCATCAATGGAATTCACACGCAAACGGCGTCCGATAACATTTTCTACTAAAATCATCGGGATACCAATGACAATCATCGCGATACAAAAGAGGAGTACGTAGGCACCACCCCCATTTTCACCCACTAAATAAGGAAAGCGCCATGTTGCCCCAAAGCCAACTGTCGCACCCGCAACGGTGAGCACATAAGTTAGTCGGCTAGACCACGTTTGGCGAGATTGATTGGTTGTTGTCATAATCTATTCCGTTTGATTTTATTCGTTTAATATTCTGTTTTTTCTTTGTATTCGCAGAGATCTTCAATAATGCAAGCCCCACAGCGAGGTTTCCGCGCTGTGCAAGTGTAGCGCCCATGTAAAATAAGCCAGTGATGTACATCCACTTTAAATTCTTTTGGCACAACTTTGAGCAGTTTTTCTTCCACTTTTACCACATCTTTGCCAGGGGCAAAGTTTGTGCGGTTGCATACGCGAAAAATATGCGTATCCACTGCAATAGTCGGATGACCGAAAGCGGTATTTAACACGACATTTGCCGTTTTTCTGCCGACCCCCGCAAGGGCTTCTAACGCTTCTCGATTTTCGGGTACTTCACCGTTGTGCTTTTCAACTAAATCACGGCAGGTTTTAATGATATTTTCTGCTTTACTGTTATAAAGCCCGATGGTTTTAATATATTCTTTTAAACCCTCTAAGCCGAGATCTAAAATAGCTTGAGGGGTATTTGCCACAGGGAATAATTTTGCCGTCGCTTTATTCACGCCTTTATCGGTCGCTTGAGCCGATAAGATCACAGCGATGAGTAATTCGAAAGGCGAATTATACTCTAATTCCGTAGTGGGATGCGGGTTTTGCTCTCGAAGTCGAGTGAGAATTTCAATTCGTTTAGCTTGATTCATTTTTTCATATCAATTCGGTTTTTAATCGCCAGTAGGATGCCTAATCCAATAAACGCACCAGGCGGAAGAATAAAGAGTAAAAAGCTGCTGTCAGCGTGATAAATATGTAATGTAAGGAATTTGGCACCTTGACCAAATAGGTTTTCAATCCCTTCAAAAAGGGTACCTTGGCCTAAGATTTCACGTAATGCGCCTAATACGGTAATACTCAATGCCATACCTAATCCCATCGAAAAACCATCCCAGGCAGCATGTGCTACGCTATTTTTAGAGGCAAAGGCTTCTGCACGACCGATGACGATACAGTTAGTCACAATTAAAGGAATAAAAATCCCAAGAGCTTGATAGAGTGTATAGGTATAAGCATTCATCAATAATTGCACCACGGTTACGGTGGTGGCAATAATCATCACATAAATCGGAATACGGATTTCATGAGGAATTTGCTTACGAAAGAGCGAAACAACAGTATTTGTACAGGTTAAAACCAACATAGTTGCAAGGCCCAAACCCAATGCATTCGTCGCAGTACTCGATACAGCTAAGAGCGGACAAAGCCCCAATAATTGCACGAGGGTAGAGTTGTTTTTCCATACGCCTTGAATAAAGATTTCTTTCCAAACAGAAGGCGTTTGCGTTATTTCTTCTGAATTTTCAACCGCACTTTGCTCATCAAGTGCGGTCGTTTTTTCGGTTAAATCAGTCATAATAAATATCCTATTGCGCGTATTTTTTTGCCATCTTGTTGAGTAATGCCTCATTTTCAAGCATCACGAGAGCAGAGCGTTTTACTTGATTCACAATCGCGCGTGGCGTAATCGTTGCGCCAGAAAATTGGTCGAATTTACCGCCATCTTTTTTGACCGCCCAATCTTTTAGGCTTTCAGGTACGATAACTTGGTTTGTAAAACTCAAAATCCAATCGGAAATACGAAGTTCGATTTTATCGCCTAATCCTGGGGTTTCATGATGTTCGATGACTCGCACACCTAAAACTTCACCTTTTGGTGTAATACCCACTAATAAACGGATATTTCCTGAATAACCATCTGGTGCCGTTGTTTCATAAGCATAGGCAGTTGGTACATGAT
>CAKVVS010000284.1:0-2248 GCA_934834395.1 Parahaemophilus parainfluenzae
TCCTTATACATTAGGTCTCGCAGCTGCGGCAGGTTTTGGTGCCTCTATTGTGATTGCTTTCGGAAGTTTTGGTTTACCCGTACAAGTTGCCGTGCCAATTGGTGCATTTGTCATGACCATGCTTGCGTCAGGGATTCTTTTCTTGTTCGCGTCTAAACGTCGTTTTAATTCTGAAATGCTCGTACTGGTAGGGATTGCATTGCTCTTTATTTTCCAATCTTTGCTTTCATTAGTACAATTTATTTCGGCTCCCGAAGTCTCGCAGCAAATTCTGTTTTGGCTATTTGGTAGCTTAAATAAAGGCACGTGGCAAAGCTTAATCATCATTATTGTCGTCACTACAATTTGTGTTGCATTACTTTCAAAAGAGCTTTGGAAATTGACCGCACTTCGTTTAGGCGAAGATCGTGCGGCGAGTCTTGGCATCAATTTGCAAGTATTACGTATTAAGGTTTTAGTTCTTGTCGCTATGATGACGGCGACAGCAATCAGTTTTGTGGGCGTGATTGGCTTTATCGGCTTAGTTGCACCACATGTTGCTCGAATGTTGCTTGGTGAAGATCAACGTTTCTTCTTACCGGGAGCCATGCTGGTTGGTGCGGCATTCTTATCCCTTTCTTCGGTATTATCCAAAGTCATTATCCCTGGTGCATTATTCCCCGTGGGGATTGTCACCTCGTTTATTGGGGTGCCTTTCTTCTTTTGGATTATTTTAAATAACAAGAGGGGACAATAATGTTAGAATTAAAGAATCTTACGGTAAAACGAGGTGATCTCACCGTTGCGGATCACATTAATGTCCGTTTTGAAGAGGGTAAAGTTTACACGGTGCTTGGGCCAAACGGCACAGGGAAATCGTCCATGCTGAAAACCATTTTTGGTGAATTACCACATGAAGGAATGATTACCTATCAAGGCAAACAGCTAGAACGGACGAAGTTAGCGGATTGGCGTAAACCCATTGGCTATATGCCTCAAGATAGCCGAGTAGATGCAAGCTTGACCGCACTTGAAGTGGTCCTTTTAGGACGAATGGATAGCCTAACAATGCGAGTAAGTGATGAGCTTCTCACTGAAGCAGCAAGTATTATGGCACAATTAGGCATTGGTCATTTAGCCCATCGTGATATTCTGAATCTCAGTGGTGGACAGCGTCAAATGGTGATGTTTGCCCAGGTTTTATTACGTGAGCCACAGATTTTAATGTTAGACGAGCCGGTGAGTGCGTTAGATATGCATCATCAGCTTAATCTATTAGAAGAAGTTTACACCTATACGAAACAGAAAAATCTGATTACTATAATGGTATTACATGATTTAAGTCTTGCCGCTCAATTTTCAGATGAGTTGATTTTACTTGGTGAAGGTAAAGTGCAAGGCGCGGGCGATGCGCATCATGTTTTACAAGTAGAAACTATTAATCGTTTATATCGTGTAAACGTTGAATTATTACAATGTAGCGCAGGTTTGCCGGTGGTTCGTCCACAACGTAAATCAGCACATTCTTAAGAAGGAAATGAAAATGAAAAAAATCGCACTTGCAGCATTATTAGGATTAAGTTTTGCTGCTCAAGCCGCACATTATGACATCAAAATGTTGAATTCAAACAGTGAAGGCTCAATGGTTTTTGAACCGGGTTATTTAAAAATACAACCAGGTGATACGGTGACATTTCGTGCAGAAAATAAAAGCCACTTTGTACATAGCAAAGCGATTCCTGAAGGTGCTCAAAAATTCCAATCTGAAGAAGATCAGGAACTCACAATCACTTTAGATAAAGAAGGTGTTTATGTTTATACCTGCCCAGTACATCGCTCAATGAATATGAATGGTGTGATTCAAGTGGGTGATAATCTACCAAACAAAGAACAAGCTGAGAAAGTGGTGAAAGATCTTGAGAAGAAATCAATGACGAATAAAGGTCGTCTTGAAAAATATTTTGCTCAAGTAAAATAGTCGCTGAAATCGATGCGCCAGTTAAATAATTGGCGCATCTTCTTTATGTTTAAATCCGTTATTATTTACTATGCTTACAATCACCACTTGCAAAACGTATCCTTCAGCCCCTCAAAATCTTATCCCTGTACAAACACAACTTTCTAATCAAGGTATTCCGACTCAATTTTTGCCTTGGCAAGAAACATTACAAAGTCATTTTATTCTGCCTTTAGCAGCATGGGATTATGCGAATTTCTATGATGAATTTACTCAATGGATTAAACAGCATAAGAATGCATTCATCAATCC
>CAKVVS010000285.1:0-1024 GCA_934834395.1 Parahaemophilus parainfluenzae
CGTTTTAAGACGTCCTTTTTGGTAGATTTTACGATTGAGAGATTTGAGCTGATCTTTGGGATAATCTTTTGTTATTTCCTCCATGATAATGGAGGAAATTTCATCTACATTTTTTAACCAAAAAACTTTTAGAGCTTCAACAGCTTTTAATCGCTCTCCCACATTTTTCTGTAAAAATTCATCAATTGACAACGACAAGCTTTGTTGGTTGTCCGTCGTTACCGATACATCTTTGTTTAAATTCGATTCTAAAATACTTAGCACATCATCAGGCGAACCTAACTCTTTCGAGATAAAATTAGCAATCTCGAAAGGTTGGGAATAAAAATGCTCCCGCCAAAATTCATTCGCAAATTGTTTGAGTAAATCAGACTGCTCTTTGAGAAGTTTTAAATTAAAATGCACACCTGAATTAAAAGCATGTTGCATTAACATTCGGCGACAGAAACCGTGAATGGTATAAATGGAGGCTAAATCTAAATTTTGTTCAGCTAGCTTTAAGCGACGAAGTACGGTCGGAATATCATCCTCTAAATAAGGCAATAACTCCGCTAAAAATTGATGTTCTCCAGTAAAAATCGCCTTATCTTGCTTTTCATAATATTCAGAAAAAACCGAAATTGCCGCCGTTAAACGTTCCCGAATTTTGCGTTTTAAATCTTCCGTCGCCATTTCAGTAAAGGTTACCACCAAAATCTCTTCCACATTCAACGGACGAGAAAAACAATTCTCACCCGCCTGTAAAAGTAAACGAAGATAGATAGAACCAATGGTATAGGTTTTCCCAGTACCGGCCGAGGCCTCAATTAAATTGACTTGATTTAAGGGTAATGAAATAGCATTAAGTGCGGTTGATTTTTGGCTCATTTTTTTTATTTTTTGGAAACATTAGCGTGTTCTTATTGTAGAGGAATTTCCATAGAAATTCATTTAGTTATTATTTATTTCTTGTATAATTTGGAGCATTTATATCTTAATAATGACACAAAATATTCTGAGGATTTTATGGCAGCAGCAATTCAAC
>CAKVVS010000285.1:1034-2214 GCA_934834395.1 Parahaemophilus parainfluenzae
AATGATGTCCGCGGTTCTGTCGATGGTTGGGATTTTAAACAATATGTTTTAGGTACGCTTTTCTATCGTTTTATCAGTGAAAACTTTGCTAATCACATGAAAAATGGAGATGAGAGCATAAATTATGCAACTTTATCTGACGATATTATCACGCCAGAAATTAAAGCGGATGCAATAAAAACCAAAGGTTACTTCATTTATCCAAGCCAGCTATTTAAAAATGTCGTCGCAACAGCCAATACTAATCCGAATTTAAATACAGATCTGAAAAGCATTTTTACTGATATCGAAAACTCCGCTACTGGCTACCCTTCCGAACAGGATATCAAAGGCTTATTTGCTGATTTTGATACTACCAGCAACCGATTAGGTAATACCGTTGCCGATAAAAACAGTCGTCTAGCTGCCGTATTAAAAGGCGTTGCCGAGTTAGATTTTGGTGACTTTGAAGATAATCATATCGATTTATTCGGCGATGCTTACGATTTTTTAATTTCCAACTATGCTGCTAATGCCGGTAAATCGGGTGGCGAATTCTTTACACCACAATGCGTTTCCAAGCTAATTGCTCGACTGGCTTTATATGGACAAGACAAAGTCAATAAAATTTACGACCCTGCGGCCGGTTCGGGTTCTTTATTATTGCAAGCCAAAAAACAATTTGATGAACACATCATCGAAGAAGGATTCTTTGGGCAGGAAATTAACCACACTACTTACAACCTTGCTCGTATGAATATGTTTTTACATAACATCAACTACGACAAGTTTGATATCGCCCTTGGCAACACCTTAATGAATCCGCAATTTGGCGATGATAAACCCTTCGATGCCATTGTTTCTAATCCGCCTTACTCCGTGAAATGGATTGGCTCGGATGATCCAACACTGATTAATGATGAGCGTTTTGCCCCCGCCGGCGTGCTTGCACCAAAATCCAAAGCGGATTTTGCCTTTATTTTACATGCACTAAGTTATCTTTCGGCAAAAGGTCGTGCGGCGATAGTCTCCTTCCCCGGCATTTTTTATCGTGGCGGTGCCGAGCAAAAAATTCGTCAATATTTGGTGGATAATAACTATGTAGAAACGGTGATTGCGCTTGCGCCAAATCTCTTTTTCGGTACCAGTATTGCGGTGAATATTTTGGTGCTTTCCAAACATAAACCTGATACCCAAACCC
>CAKVVS010000286.1:0-2201 GCA_934834395.1 Parahaemophilus parainfluenzae
ATTTACTCCATTCTCTATGTTAAATGCGCATTTGATAAAAACACGAAAAGTGCGGTTGTTTTTGACCGCACTTTTTCGTTGGGTTATTTGAATCAATTAACCTGCGACTTGTTTTTCACGAATTTCAGCAAGGGTTTTGCAATCGATACAAAGATCAGCAGTAGGACGTGCTTCTAAGCGACGAATGCCAATTTCTTCCCCACAAGAATCACAGTAACCGAAATCATCGGTGTCCAATTTTTTCAATGTGTATTCAATCTTTTTCATTAATTTACGCTCGCGATCGCGGTTACGTAATTCAAGACTGAATTCTTCTTCTTGGGTCGCACGGTCTGCTGGATCTGGGAAGTTTGAAGCTTCATCTTGCATATGAGCAACAGTTCTTGATGCTTCTTCCACAATTTGCTCATGCCATGCAGTTAAAATTTTTCTGAAATGAAGAATTTGATCTTCATTCATGTATTCTTCACCTTTCTTTGGTTGATAAGGTGTAACACCGGCTAAATCCAGCAAACTTAGAGATGCCTTAGACATTGATAACTCCTAATGTAGTAAAGATTTTAACGACTTCCTGTCTTGTTGTTTTGATTGATTCTTATCGGCTAAAAAATAGCTGACATAAGAACCCTGTTTTTTAAGGGCGATATAAATAGCAGAACTTCACCTATTTAGCAAATAAATTTAGCTTAGAAATTTCAAATTTGCGATCGTGATCGCAAAAAACAGTATGTTTATTTGCTTATCTATGAGGTTAAGGCTAGTTTGCCTTACTTTCTCGCTATAAATCACACTTAAAATGAAAATCACGCTATTTCAACTGTGCATGATGCTCATTGTCTCAGCCTTATCCTTGCTTGTCGTGCCAGATTTTTTACTGCTCACTTGGCAACAGGCTGGGCTGAGCATTTTAATGTTGGTTATGACCGCACTTTGTTTCCATTGGTTCAATTATTTTAAAGCCAGAAATTTTTGCATAAGTAGTATCTTGTTTTTACTTACTTTGGCTTATGCGCATTCATCAGCCTTATCGTTATTGGGACAAGCAGAGAGAATTTCAAGTTTACCGAATAAAATCACCTTAGATCTCCACATCTCAGAAATTTTTCATCAGCAAGATTATCAAACGTTGGTTGCTACGGCCTCTTTATTTGATGGGAAAGAACAACAAATTTTTATTAATTGGAGAGCACCAGAAAAACCACAAGTAGGTGAAATTTGGCGGGCGGATGTAAAGCTTCGTCCTATTTCGGCGAGATTAAACCATGGGGGATTTGATCGACAGCAGTGGTATTTTTCCAAAAGAATTATTGCCGTAGGAAATGTGAAAAGTGCGGTCAAAATTGGAGACGATTTTTCTTACCGCACAGATTTTCTACAGAATAGCCTCAAACAGACGGAAGGGCTTTCTTTGCAAGGCTTGCTTATTGCATTGGCATTTGGCGAGCGGGCTTGGTTAGATAATAAAACGTGGCTGATTTACCAACAAACGAATACAGCACATTTAATTGCCATTTCAGGACTCCATATCGGTTTAGCAATGGGGATAGGCTTTTTCTTTGCTCGATTATTGCAACTCTCACTGCCAACACGCTTTATTTCACCCTGGATTCCGCTTTGCTTTGGTGTGTTGATTGCCTTAGGTTACGCCTATTTAGCCGGATTTAGTTTACCGACCTTCCGTGCAATGATGGCATTGCTTTTTATTGCAATCCTTCAATTTTCGCGACGATATTACACGCCTTCGAAAATGCTTTGTTTGGTCGTGGCATTTCTGCTTTTTTGTGATCCACTTATGCCACTTTCGGTTAGCTTTTGGCTTTCAGTTGGTGCTGTTACCTGCCTGATTGTATGGTACCGATATGTTCCCTTATCAATAATCGAGTGGCAACATCAAAAATTATCCCGCAAAGTGCGGTGGATTTTGGGCTTGTTTCATTTGCAACTTGGGCTGCTGATTTTATTCACGCCTATTCAACTTTTCTTTTTTAATGGCTTTGCGTTAAATGGATTCTTGGCGAATTTAATCGCAGTGCCCTTGTATAGTTTCTTACTTGTGCCCTTGATTCTCTTTGCAGTGTTAACGAATGGCGCATTTTCTTCTTGGCATTTTTCAAATGCGATTGCTCAAGGTATTACACAATGCCTCAGTTTTTTCCAAGGCTCGTATATGCCGATTTCGATCAATTTATCCCTCATTCTGA
>CAKVVS010000287.1:0-2196 GCA_934834395.1 Parahaemophilus parainfluenzae
AAGTTTGGTCGAAGAAGTTTACTGATGCTGATTTTAATCGGGATGATTTTAAGCGGGCTATTTTCTGCATTAGTGAGCCTGTTGCAGTACGTTTCTGATACTGAAGAAAAATTACCGAGTATCGTGTTTTGGTTGATGGGCAGCTTCGCCACGGCGAATACGGAAAAATGGCTGTTTTTCTTAGTCCCGTTTGTGTGTTGTTCGACATTGTTGCTGAAACTGAGTTGGCGTTTAAATTTGCTTTCTTTAGAGGATAAAGAAGCGAAAGCGCTAGGGGTAAAAGTCGGACGATTACGCTGGTTGGTGATTGCTCTTAGCGGAACCTTAGTGGCTTGCCAAGTGGCTATTAGTGGCAGTATCGGCTGGGTTGGTTTAATTATTCCGCATATTAGTCGCATGTTGGTTGGTGCTAATCACCAACGTTTATTGCCTTGTACGATGCTAGTGGGCGCGATTTATATGCTGTGGGTGGACAATGCTGCTCGTGCGTTGACTGACAATGAAATTCCGATCAGTATTTTAACCGCACTGATTGGCGCGCCTTTATTTGGCATCTTGGTTTATCGTTTGAAACGAAATGGAGCGATGCGTGACTGATTTGATTAAAGTAAATGATTTTGCATTTGCTTATGAAAAAAACAACCTGCTTTTTCAACATCTCAATTTTGCTTTACAGGCAGGAGAGATTCTCGCCATTTTAGGACAGAATGGCTGTGGCAAAAGTACCTTGTTAGATCTGTTACTTGGCATTCATCGCCCCTTACAAGGCAATATTCAGCTGAATGACTCGATAGGTTTTGTCCCGCAATTTTTCAGTGCACCTTTTGCCTATTCGGTATTGGATATTGTGCTAATGGGGCGTTCAAACCATATTGCCACCTTTAGTAAGCCTAAACCACAAGATATTGAAGTGGCGTTACAAGCGTTAGCTGATTTACAGTTGCAGCATTTAGCCGAGCAAGATTTTGCTTCACTTTCAGGAGGACAACGCCAGTTGATCTTGATTGCGCGCGCCATTGCGTCTGAATGTCGTTTAATGCTGTTAGATGAACCCACTTCCGCGCTTGATTTAGCCAATCAGGATGCGGTGCTATCACTTTTAAGACAATTAGCAAAAAAGCACGGCTTGGGAATTATTTTCACCACGCATCAACCTAACCATGCACAAGCAATTGCGGATAAAACACTTTTGATCAATCGAAATTTTATTCGCTTTGGACAAACGGATGAGATATTAACTTCTGAAAATCTGACCGCACTTTTTCATTTACCGATGATCGTTGAACAATCGCAATATCAACAGCAACCGTTTAGCCATTTTGTGCCGGTTTATGAGGTGTTGTTAGAAGGAAAGAGAGATGAATAAACTGACAATTTATAGTGCTGGAAGCTTTCGATATGCCTTATTGGAGCTGACTCGTGCATTCAAGCAATGTCATGAAGTGGAAATTGAATGCATATTGGGTCCTGCTGGTTTGTTGAAAACGCGCATAATACAAGGAGCGTTAGCTGATCTTTTTATTAGTGCGAATTCAGAAAATGTATCGGCACTAGGGCGTCGAGTTTTTCAGCAGCAGGTGTTAACTTATAATCAACTTATGCTGACAACAAAGAATAAGCCAGAATTTCAGCGAGATACCCTTGAGCTACTTTTTGATGATCAATATCGATTAGCCACGTCAACGCCAATTTGTGATCCTTGTGGTGATTATACTTGGCAGCTTTTTGATCTCATTGAAAAAGATTACCCTGAACAAGGTAAAAGGTTAAAATCGAAAGCATTGAAATTGGTCGGCGGAACAGAAAATCAAGTTGTTATACCACCAGGTGAAATAGCTTCATATTATCTCTTGAAAAACGATTATGCGGATATGATGTTGGGTTATGCGCATTATCAGACAAGATTAGAAAATTTGAGGATGCTTTGTCATGCATTGCCATCGGAATATGATATTCGCGCAGAGTATGTCCTTGCTATGCTGAATGATGCCGCATTGACGCAGCGATTTTATCAATTTTTATTGAGCGAGCATGCGCAAGACATTATTCGTAAGAATGGATTTAAAAATGATTAAATATTTAAGAGGAACAGCGTAATAATTCCTTGCTTTTATTGGCTTCAATCGTTAAAATTCAGGCTCCTTGTCATCGCTGAGTTAGAGATCGGCGAATGATGTATTAATAACACTACCTTTT
>CAKVVS010000288.1:0-2188 GCA_934834395.1 Parahaemophilus parainfluenzae
CTCTTGGATATGGTGCACATAATAAAGTAGGTGCTCAGCGTGCAATCGGCACTCCAGAAAAAGATGTTGTTGTGGATAAAAACACAAATAAAGCAAGCGTATTTGGTTTAAATAATGAAGTCGTTGGCAAAAACGTTTTTGTTGCTGGTAATGATAATAAAATTACAGACACATCAACTTCAAATGCAACTGTAATTGGTTTTGGTGCGACTGCAAGTGCAGCTAATGCAACAGCAATTGGTACTGCAGCTAGTGCATTAGCAAACGAAACAGTTGCGATTGGTCAAGCGGCAAAAGCAAGTGGTCAAAATAGTAATGCTTATGGTTCACAAGCGAATGCGAGTGGTACAAGCTCGTTGGCTGTAGGTACTGGTTCTGTTGCCTCTGGCGATTCAGCTGTAGCAATTGGTAACGATTCAACTGTCACCGGCGGCTCTGCTGTTGCTATTGGCGCGTCTGCAACATCTACAGGTAAATGGTCTACTGCACTAGGCGATTCAGCTAATGCTAAAGGCGAAAAAAGCGTAGCCTTATCCAAAGACTCTTATGCAAAAGACGATAACTCTGTTGCCTTAGGTTCTGGCACTATTACACGTTCAGCAACACAAGAAAATACTGCAACAGTTAACGGTATTACATATAATGGTTTTGCAGGCAACACGCCTGTAGCTGTTGTTTCTGTTGGTTCAGACAAAACTGAAACTTACACGCCGCCAGATCACTCAACCCCAGGCCGTACAGTAACCATTACGCCACATACACGCCAAATTATTAACGTAGGTGCTGGTGAAATTTCTGCTACTTCCACCGACGCTATCAACGGTTCTCAACTTTATATGATTGCAGACCAAGTCGGCAAAAACAAAACGCGTATTGATAATATTAGAGCCCGCTCTACGGATGTAAAGGTAAAAGCGGGTGACAATATTAATGTACAAGAAGCTTATGATGATGCTAACCAAGTGAGAACCTATACTGTTAGCACAACAAAAGACATCAAAGCGGATTCTTACACTGTCAATAATTCAAGCGTTCAGATCAATCAGAACGGCATTAATGCAGGTAATAAAAACATCACTAATGTTGCGGATCCTAAAGCCCCAACTGATGCAGCAAACAAACGTTATGTTGATAATAAAGTAAATAAAGTTGATCGTAAAACTCGTGCAGGTATCGCAGGCGTTGCAGCAATCGCTTCTGCTCCATCTGCACGTAAAGATGGCAAGAGCATGGTATCAACCGGCGTAGCTCATCACCGCGGTGAAAGCGCGATTGCAATTAAAGCGTCTCGTAACTCTGATAACGGTCATTGGTCAACCAACGTGAACGGCGCTGCAGATACTCGCGGTCAATTTACTGTAGGTGCTGGTGTAGGTTACGAATGGTAATCTGATTTTAATCTAAAAACAAAGAGCCACAAATTTGTGGCTCTTTTTTATACCTAAAATAACGAAAAATTTGACCGCACTTATTACAATAGATATCGCCAAACGAATGCGCTGACTAAAATAATCAGCATGATAATAATTTGTATTAAACGTTTTTTGGTTAATTTTTCTGCAGCCATATTGATTTGCTCTTTGATAACTTCTGAAATTGACTATTTAGTGGTAGAATAATTGCGTTAGATCAATTTTACACTATATTTATCGATTTGAGGAATAAATGAAGAATTTCGTTTCAGAAACCAAATCAGGACGCAGAGTTCAATCTGGCGGTTGTGCAATCCATTGTCAAGATTGCAGTATTAGCCAACTTTGTATCCCTTTCACATTGAACGAACATGAGCTCGATCAGCTTGATAATATCATCGAGCGTAAAAAACCCATCCAAAAATCTCAAGTCCTTTTTAAAGCCGGTGATACACTGAATTCCATTTATGCGATTCGCTCCGGTACCATTAAAACTTATACCATTAGCGAAGCCGGCGAAGAACAAATTACCTCTTTCCACTTACCTGGTGATTTAGTGGGCTTTGATGCGATCACAAATATGCAACATCCAAGTTTTGCACAGGCTTTGGAAACCGCTATGGTATGTGAAATTCCATTTGATATCTTAGATGACTTATCTGGAAAAATGCCTAAACTTCGTCAGCAAATTATGCGTTTAATGAGTAGTGAAATCAAAAGCGATCAAGAAATGATTTTATTACTGTCTAAAATGAATGCTGAAGAACGTTTAGCCG
>CAKVVS010000289.1:0-1411 GCA_934834395.1 Parahaemophilus parainfluenzae
CTTCATATGGTGTGTTAGGAATGGAATCCTTAATCTTAAAAACAACTCCAACTTTTTTTGAAGGCATTAATGAGAAAGGATTAATGGGGGGGCAACTCTACTATCGTGAGTTTGCTAAATATGCTGATGAAGTGAAGGAAGGAACCATCCCCTTACAACCTATCTTTGCCGTTACTTACTTCTTAAGTATGTGTGCTACCGTCGAAGAAGTCATTTCAAAATTAGAAAATGATGTTACACTTATCGCAAAGCCTGTCTTCGGGGATATCCGTTATACTCACTGGATGTTTAGTGACCGTACAGGAGAAACCATCATCATTGAACCTGATGTAGATAAACTGAAGATTCACCGACATTCAATGGGCGTCTTAACAAATAGTCCAAATTACGATTGGCATCGTACCAATTTATTAAATTACTGCAATATACGAAGTCTCGATTATTCAGGCGTTACACTGAATGACGATACGATTGAAGCCTGTTTCTCAGGGAGCGGAGCAGTTGGACTGCTAGGAGATTTTAGCTCGCCATCTCGATTTACACGTTTAGCCTTCCTCAAAAATTACGCTTGCAAAGGAAAAAATGAAATCGAAGCTGTTACCTATATGTTCCAAACATTTAAAAACGTTCAATTTCCAATGGGGATCGTTGAAGTTGGCGAAGATAAAACCATTACGGAGCATGATAGTGGCGTCGTTTTATTTGATTACACGATTTACACTGCCGTTATGTGCTCTGAATCTCTTCGCTATTAATGGGTAAGCTACCAAAACATGCGTATTCAATGTGTGGATATGAACCCATTAATTGAGAAAAAACAAGCTGTTCAATTCGAATTAAATCCTGTAAATGACATCAAATATCTTAATTAATACAAAAAGAGCCTCTTTAGACAATCCTAAGAGGCTCTTTATTTGTTTAAAAGATTTCAAGACTCTCAAATCTTCATCGATAAATTTTTCTCATGAGACATACCTTATTCAAAATTATTCAATAACGCCACCTTCAACCACAATATTATCAGGCGTTGCCGCATCACCATAAACTGGCGCTAATGTTTCTTCATAATCGGCATGGAAGAAATCCTCTTTTCCAAGCTCTACAATCTCATTATTTAACCAGTCTAATAACTCATCATTGCCTTTTTGGACAGCTGCTGCAATCGTATCAATACTTCCTAATGATTCAACTCCAACACTAAATCCTTCATTTTCAAGTGCCCATGCTAATACTTCTGTATTATCAGTCGAAAGAGCATCTCCACGACCATCGAGTAGCGCATTATAGGCTTCACTATATTGATCAAATTTTAATAAATTTACATTTGGATAATTTTCAGTAAAATAAGTTTCTGCTGTTGTTCCTTTACTAACAATGAGCGTTTTCCCATTTAATTGTTCGACATCTGTAA
>CAKVVS010000289.1:1421-2155 GCA_934834395.1 Parahaemophilus parainfluenzae
TCTTTCCTCAGTCACTGTAAAGTTTGCCAAGATAATATCCACTTTATTAGACACTAAATATTCAACACGACTTGCCGCTTCAACCGGTACGTACTCAACTTCTACGCCAAGGTCTTGTGCAATTCGATTCCCAAAATAAACATCATAACCTTGATAATCCCCATTCGAATCAACATAACCAAACGGTTTTTTATCACTAAAGACACCAATAATAATTTTTCCACTCTCTTGAATCTCTTCAATACTTCTCGCTTCTGATTGACTAGTATTTGATTCACCGCATGCCCCTAAAACTCCTAACGTTAATAAGAAACTCATGAAACATAAAAAAACTTTTTTCATTCTAAATTCTCCTTTCATTCAAACGTGAACAGATTTAAAAATTGTTTAGCCCGATTCGTTTTAGGATTCGTAAAAAATGTTTCTGGATCACTTTCTTCAATAATCTGTCCTTCATCTAAAAAAATAATTCGATCTGCAATCGCACGGGCAAACTGCATTTCGTGAGTTACAATGACCATCGTACTTCCCTCTTTAGCAAGTGAAAGCATCACATCTAATACTTCTCGTACCATTTCTGGATCAAGCGCAGCCGTCACCTCATCAAATAATAAAATTTCTGGTTTCATACAAAGTGCCCGAACAATCGCAACACGCTGTTTTTGTCCACCTGATAGTTGGTGTGGATAAGCATTTTTCTTTTCTAATAACCCCACCCGTTCTAATAATTGCTC
>CAKVVS010000290.1:0-2151 GCA_934834395.1 Parahaemophilus parainfluenzae
GTATTAATGTTGATTAGTCGTGTGCGCCTTGGAATGCATTATCCTATCGATTTATTTGTGGCGATAATTTCGGCGTGGATTGTTCATTTAATTATTTTTGGTTTCTTACAGAAGAAAGGCTTGTTTAACAATAAATAGCATCAAAGACCGGTTTTAGTGATAAAGCCGGTCTTTTTTATTGCTTGTAGAAAATATGATTTTTATCATGGATTTTTATTTTGATTTCAAGGAGAATACAGCCTATATGTTCCAACAATTTTGACCGCTCTTTGAGGAGACAATATGTATTACGGTATTGATATCGGTGGCACAAAGATTGAATTGGCTGCTTTTAATGCAAAATTAGAAAAACTTTATACCGAGCGCGTGCCAACGCCACAAACAGATTATCAAGATTGGTTACAGGCGATCAAAACGCTAGTAGAACGTGCTGATGCCCACTTTGGTGAAAAAGGCACAGTAGGTTTAGGCTTGCCAGGATTTGTTAATTTAACAACCGGGCTTGCTGAAGTGACGAATATTCGTGTTGCAGATAATAAGCCGATTTTAGCCGATCTTGAACGCGTTTTAGATCGTGAGGTGCGAGCAGAAAATGATGCAAATTGTTTTGCGCTCTCGGAAGCTTGTGATGAGGAAAATACTCAATATCCTTCTGTATTAGGGCTTATTTTGGGGACAGGCTTTGGTGGTGGTTTTGTAATTAATGGCAAAATTCACTCAGGACAAGTCGGGATGGCAGGGGAGTTAGGCCACCTTCAATTAAATTATCATGCCTTAAAATTATTAGGCTGGGATAAAGCGCCAATTTACCAATGTGGTTGTGGCAATCAGGCTTGTTTAGATACGTATATTTCTGGTCGTGGTTTTGAAATGTTATACCGTGATTTAAAAGGAGATGCATTATCAGCGAAAGAAATTATCGACCGTTTTTATGAAGAAGAGGAAAGTGCGGTTGATTTTGTCCGTATTTTTGTTGAATTAGCGGCGATTTCTATCGGTAACATTATCACTGCATTTGATCCTCATATGATTGTGTTAGGTGGTGGCTTATCGAATTTTGATTATCTTTATGAAGCCTTACCCAAAGCATTGCCTGCTCATTTAATGCGTAGTGCAAAAGTGCCACCAATTAAAAAAGCAAAACATGGTGATTCGGGTGGTGTTCGTGGAGCCGCTGCATTATTTTTAAACTGCAGATAGATTTAATTTAAAAATGCAGTAAAAATTTAAATAAATTTTATTTTATAAGACAAGAATCCAGTTTTTCTTTAAGAAAACTGGATTTTTTCTTTTGTCTCTCTACAATCAGAACATGGATTTTTTAGTGAGGTTTTTATGCTGACAGAATTGGGAAACTGGATTGAACAGGGATTAACATGGGTTATCGAACATTTTGATGAGCCATTATGGAATATCACCATTGTTATTTTATTAGGTGTAGGTCTATTTTTTACCATTACTACAGGGTTAGTGCAGTTACGTCTTTTCCCTACAAGTATTCGTGAAATGTGGTTTGGACGTGCAGCAGAAGGTAATTCTTTAACGCCATTCCAAGCGTTTGCAACGGGACTCGCGAGTCGAGTTGGCGTAGGTAATATCAGTGGTGTAGCAACAGCCATCGCACTTGGTGGCGAAGGGGCAGTATTCTGGATGTGGGTAACGGCATTTATTGGGATGTCGAGTGCTTTTGCAGAATCGACTTTAGCACAGGTATTCAAAATTCAAGATAAAGATGGCTCTTTTCGTGGTGGCCCAGCCTACTATATTACACAAGGTTTAAAATCTCGATGCTTAGCGGTAGCGTTTGCCCTATCACTGATTTTCACCTTTGGTTTTGCATTTAATTCAGTACAAGCAAACTCAATTGTGGAAGCAACCAATAATGCTTGGAACTGGCAAGGGGAATATGTTGGTCTTGTTTTGGTCGTCTTAACCGCCGTGATTATTTTTGGTGGAGTGAAACGCATAGCGACCATTTCTAGTAGCGTAGTGCCGATGATGGCACTCTTTTATTTAATCATGGCGGTAATTATTTTAGGTATGCATATTGATATAATCCCGACTGTAATTACCAATATTTATAAAAGTGCCTTTACTTTTCAATCTGCCGCTGGTGGGATGTTTGGTGCTTTGGTCTCTAAAGCTATGATG
>CAKVVS010000291.1:0-2145 GCA_934834395.1 Parahaemophilus parainfluenzae
AACAATGTTTCCGATTTGGAGACTATATAACAGGTAACTTACACCTCCTTTTCTATTTTGAAGTTAGAATTGTGATTAGTGTTAGTTTTTTATTAGCTAAGAGCCAACAGAAAAAACTGTTGATGCATTAATGCGTTTAGATTTGGCTGCCGGCGTGGACGTGCAGAGCAGCCTAGGTTAATTAAGAGGTTATTACAATGATTGGTTTAGTCGGTCGTAAAGTTGGTGTGACCCGTATCTTCAAGGAAGACGGTGTTTCTGTTGCTGTTGCTACTGCTTTGTTGGTGTTAGGTTCAGCTATGCCAGGTACTGTGATGGCAGCACCATTTAAAGCAAGCGCTAGCGCTATTCAACCAAGTAATGAGCATTTCGTTAGTGTTGCAGCAACGCATAGTGATACCAATATTAGCGGAGAAGCAAATTATAATAACAATGCAGCCAAAGCGCCGGGTTCCGTTGCTATTGGAACAGGCGCGTCAGTGGCATTTGAAGATAAAAACGGAGAAGGCTATGGTGCTCGTGAGGGTATTGCAATTGGTCAG
The DNA here is from genome assembly GCA_934834395.1 of Parahaemophilus parainfluenzae. GTDB lineage: Bacteria > Pseudomonadota > Gammaproteobacteria > Enterobacterales > Pasteurellaceae > Haemophilus_D > Haemophilus_D parainfluenzae_Q. The sequence continues at coordinate 543 of CAKVVS010000291.1, forward strand.
AATGCGACAGTTAAATTAAAAGGTGAGATTTGTACCGATTGCCCACTGGTGGACAATCGGGTGGAAGATCCTGCTTCTGAAGCCGCGATCGCCATTGGTCGTGATACGGTTGCTGCCGGTAAAGGCGCTACTGCATTAGGTGTTGGAGCAAATGCAGAAGCTCATGGTGTCTCTATTGGTATTAATGCGACAACCAGTTTTAGCTCTGTTGCCATTGGTGTTGAATCCAAGTCTTCTGGCAAGAATGCGGTTGCTATGGGTAGTTCGGCGAAAACCAAAGCAAATAATGCGATTGCCATTGGTAACGCGGCTTCTGCAGAGAAACAATCTGATTTAGCCGTGGGTGATGGTGCAAAAGCATCAAATGGACAAGATGCGGCGTTTGGTGTGTCAGCGAATGCGAGTGGTAATGGTGCAACCGCAATTGGTGGCGTAACCAGTGCATCCGGTTACTTATCCACGTCTGTCGGTTATTTAAGCAAATCCGCCGAAAGTGGTTCCTTTGCCGGTGGTGCAAGAGCCAATGCGAATGGCTCAGGTGCAATTTCTATTGGTATGAATTCTACCTCAACAAACACCAATTCAACCGCGTTAGGTGCTTTTGCCAATGCAGCGGGGCCTCATTCAACCGCATTAGGTGTCAATGCAAGTACCGCCACTGGAGCATGGTATTCCTTAGCAAGTGGCTCTTCGGCTAAAGCGAGTGCGAATTATGCAATGGCAAGCGGTCATACTGCTAATGCTTCTGCCGAAGCGGCTATTTCCCTTGGTGCAAACACCACTGCGAGCCATGCTAATGCCGTTGCTTTAGGGGCAAATTCTGTGACAAAAGCAGCAGTTGCAAGCAATGAAGCCACCGTAAACGGCGTTTATTATTCTGGCTTTGCTGCGAATAATACGGCTAGCGTGGTCAGTTTAGGCGATGCAGGAAAAGAGCGTCAGTTAGTAAATGTTGCTGCCGGTCAAATTAGCGCAACCTCTACTGATGCTATCAATGGTAGTCAATTATATTTAGTGGCAAGCGGTTTGCGTGATCAAATGCCGGTGGTTTATACCACAGTAAATGGCAAAAAAGCGGTGAAAAAACCGGATGGCAAATTCTATGAGTTAGATGATGCGGGTAATGTTACTTCAACCGTTGTGCCAAATGCGGATGTGATTGCGTCCATGAATGATGGAAACAATTCTGTGACTTCTCCTATGACATTGGCGAATATTAAAAGTACGTTGCCGGATACATTCAGCACCACAATAAATCCGAAGGACAATAGTGCGGCAACAATTACTACAACTCAAGCTGCGCCGGTTTTAACCCCAAGCCAATACAACTATGCCGCAACCCTTGGTGATGTTTTAAATGCCGGTTGGAATTTGCAAGCAAATGGAAGTGCGGTGGATTTTGTAAAACCTTATGATACGGTGAATTTTGTCAGCACAGATGGCACGGTTGAAATTAAACCAAGCACAGATGGTTCAACCAGCACGCTTGATTTCAAAGTAAAACACACTGACCTAACGGTGAATGATGGTAAGGTTGTTGCTCCGGGTAACACGGATGGCAGTAAATTTGTCAATGCTACCACTGTGGCAAATACAGTTAATA
>CAKVVS010000292.1:0-2136 GCA_934834395.1 Parahaemophilus parainfluenzae
GATAAATACCGCGCTGAATTTGCGAAAAAAGATGGCGTGAAAAGCACCAAAGATGGCTTACTTTACAAAATCACTGAAGCGGGTAAAGGTGACGCGATTAAAGCAAGAGATACTGTGAAAGTACATTACACCGGTAAATTACCAGATGGTAAAGTATTTGATAGCTCTGTTGAACGTGGTCAACCGGTTGAGTTTAAATTAAACCAAGTGATCAAAGGTTGGACTGAAGGTCTTCAGTTAGTGAAAAAAGGCGGTAAAATCGAATTAGTGATTCCACCTGAATTAGCTTACGGTAAACAAGGTGCTGGCGATGCAATTCCACCTGATGCAACACTTTACTTCGACGTTGAAGTATTAGACGTTAATCCTAAAAAATAATCCTTAATTCAACCGCACTTTGTCCAAAGTGCGGTCATTTTCCCTACCAGATTTGAAAAATGATACTAACCGATAGACAACCTTTCACTGATGAAGATCGTGCTATTCTGATTTCCTATAAAGCGGTAGTTGATGGCGTGAGCGCGTTGATTGGCAAGCATTGTGAAATCGTATTACACTCTTTGGAAGATATTGAGCATTCCGCCATTTGTATCGCCAATGGGCATAATACCAATCGCCAGGTAGGTTCCCCGATTACGGATTTAGCCCTGAAATCCTTGCGTAATATGCAAAGTGAGAGTGTGTCTAAGCCTTATTTCACGCGTGCGAAAGGCAATGTGTTGATGAAGTCCGTGACCATCGCTATTCGAAATGGCAAACAACGCATTATTGGTTTACTTTGTATCAATATTAATTTGGATGTGCCGGTCTCTCAATTTATGCAGACCTTTATGCCAACGCAGGAACAAAATGAAACCTCTTCCGTCAATTTTGCAAGTTCAGTGGAAGAATTGGTGGCACAAACGGTAGAAAAAACCATTGAAGAAGTGAATGCAGATCGCTCGGTTTCGAATAATAATAAGAACCGTCAGATTGTGATTTCACTTTACGAAAAAGGCATTTTTGATATTAAAGATGCCATCAATTTAGTGGCTGATCGCCTCGCGATTTCTCGCCACACCGTGTATTTGTATATTCGTCAAATCAAACAAGAGCAAGAGTAATGAACTATGTTCTCGCCGTGAAAAGTCCTGTTTATGGAAAACAAGGGGCTTTTCTTGCCTATCAATTCGCCCAAGCTTTACTTGAAAAAGGGCATGCCATTAGCCAAATTTTCTTTTTCCAAGAGGGGGTGAGTAATGGCAATGGCTTGGTTTATCCTGCCAATGATGAATTTAATCTCACGCAAGCTTGGCAAGCCTTTTCAGCGCAACATCATATTCCTTTGCATTTATGTGTAGCCGCTTCACAACGTCGTGGCGTAGTGGATTCACTTACGGCAAAAGAGACTGATAAAACCAATTTGGCAGAAGGTTTTAAGACTGCAGGCTTAGGCGAGTTTATGGCGATGGCATTAAAAGCAGATCGGGTGGTGACATTATGAAGCTGGCATTCTTATTTCGTACCGCACCGCATGGAAACGCAATTTCTCGTGAAGGCTTAGATGCTTTACTCGCTGCAACAGCATTTTGTGATGAAGAGGAAATTGGTGTCTTTTTTATTGATGATGGTGTGTTGAATTTACTCGATGGGCAAAATCCTGAGTTATTGTTACAAAAAGATTTTATTCGTACCTTTAAATTATTGGATTTATACGATATTGAACAGCGCTTTGTTTGTGCTAATTCGCTCGACCAATACAATTTGCAAGCTGAACAACTCATTATATCTGCTGAAAAAATTGACCGCACTTCGCTGATCAATAAACTTAGCCAAGCAGAAAAAGTGTTTACGTTTTAAGGAATATTATGCTTTATACCATTTCTCAAGCTCATTATTCTGAGACAGAACTTCAACGTTATTTGACAGAAATCACGGAAAATGATGCGGTGGTTTTATGGCAAGATGGCGTGTTGCTAGCGGTAAAGTATGGGGAAATGTTTACTCAATGCAAAGGACAATGTTTTATGTTGGAACAGGATGTTTTAGCCCGAAATTTAACCGCACTTTTGCCAGAAAACAATCAAGTGCGGTCAATTTCATTAACAGATTTGGTGGATTTAACGGCTCAATATTCACCTCAAATCGCCTTATAAC
>CAKVVS010000293.1:0-2123 GCA_934834395.1 Parahaemophilus parainfluenzae
TCGAGAATTGCGGGGGAAGGCTGGAAAAGATGGCATTATACCCGTACAACAACAACTTCTACAATTGAACATCAAGATCCAGCAAAAATCTTAATAGGTGGGGAATTGCATCTTTCTGGAGAAGATCTTCATAATAAACAGAGCCAAATTCTTGTGGGACAGAAAGTGCTACTGGATGATAAAGTCTTTACTCAATCGACAAATGATCGGTTGCGTAGCTCAAAATCTAAGTTAGAAAATGATGATTTAATCGGTAATATTGATATCACAGATCAAGGTGAATTTGTTCAAGAAAAACATATCAGAAGAAAAAGAAAAAAATATTACCACTATCACAATTACAAAGATTTTACTGATGTTCATCCAACCCAAGATTTTAGTTTTGGTTTGAAATTATTGACAATTGGTGAACCTGTCGAAAAAACAGGGACAACTGTTAATGGTAAATCTGATTTTCAAGGAGTATCTCTTGAACAGAAAACACCTTTAAAAACAGATCTCAATGCAAATCGTGTTGATTTAGCAGCGCTTACCTCTGGTTTGGTAAAAAATAAAGATAATCTTGGTATAAAAACACACTTACCGGATATTTCATTACCACAGGCAAGTCTTTATAAAATTAACCCAGCAGCATCAGGACAGTTTTTAGTTGAAACAGATCCACGTTTTACACAGAAATCAAAATGGCTAAGTTCTGATTATATGTTTAAGCAATTACGCAATGATCCTCAAAATTTGCTTAAACGTTTAGGTGATGGTTTCTATGAGCAACGCTTGGTGAATGAGCAAGTTAATAAGCTGACAGGAAGACGTTTCCTTGATGGGTATTTATCAGATTATGATCAATATAAAGCTCTGATGGATAATGGGGCACAATATGCTAAGCGTTTAAATTTGATTCCAGGCGTAGCATTAACATCAGAACAGATGAAAGAACTAACATCTGATATGGTGTGGATGGTTAAACGTGAAGTTACACTCAAAGATGGTAGTAAAGCAGAGGTATTGGTACCACAAGTTTATATTGTTGGGCGTAATACGGATATTGACAGTCGTGGTGCAGTGATTTCTGCAAATGATGTGATTATCAATACGCAAGGCGATATGAAAAATAGTGGTGTGATTGCAGGTCGTAACCTTACCCACTTAAGTGCCAATAATATTGAAAACTTGGGTGGAAAACTGCAAGGCAGAGAACTTTATTTGTTTGCGAAAAATCGCCTAGATAATTTAGGGGGTGAACTTAACGCTACAGAAAATTTGGTTGGTCATGCGAAAAATATCAACATTTCCAGCACACTTTCTGAAACAGCAGATAATGAACACTTTAAGCATAAAACGATTAATCGTGTTGGTGCAATTAATGTAGGAGAGAAAAATAATCCAGGGCAGTTGTTATTACAAGCCACGGAAGATATTACCTTCAAAGGTGCACAGATTAATGTGAAAGGGAATGCGGATATTCAAGCTGGCAATACGCTTAATGTTGGTACGGTAGAAACTGAAAATAAACAATATTTTGTAAAAGACAGTAATAACTATTATAAACTCAACCAGAATAATGAGATTGGGTCAGAATTTAATATTGAAGGCGATGCTCGTTTTGTTGGTAAAAATGCTATTGAAATGCGCGGGGCTTCTGCGGTCAGTAATGGCACAATGAGCGTGCTTTCAGAAGGTGATATTAATATTCATGAAAGTCGTCAGCAAGAACGTTTATCAGAGGCAACAAAATGGACTAAGCATGGTGTATTCCAATCAAAAGGCGAAACTCGTCGTCATAATCATAATTATGATATTGCAGAGGGCTCAACCTTAGATGCAGATAAAATTTATATTCATTCGAATAATGGTAATGTCGATATTCAGGGTTCAAATGCTGTAGCTGAAAATGGATTGGTTATTAAAGCAAATAATATTGATATACACGAGGCAGAGAACCGAGTTTACTCCGATGATTATTACAGCAAAAAAAGATCTGGAGCGCTTAGTGGTGGTATTGGTATTACCTTTGGTTCTCAAAAGCAAACCGCAGAAAGTGACGAAACGAAGCGTTATGCACAAAGTAGCCAAGTGGGCAGCTTAAACGGCAATACGACGATGATTGCTAAAGACACTTATAC
>CAKVVS010000294.1:0-2112 GCA_934834395.1 Parahaemophilus parainfluenzae
TTACGATTTTCTCTACCGGCTCTTTTAAACCCGCACCAGCATAAAGATAAAGATCAGCAGCTTGACTTGAGAATGTAATTGCCATTAAGGCGGCTAAAGTAGCTAATTTTTTCATTTAAACTCCTTATTTAAATTGAATGGAATATAGCACAATCCTTATATAAGTTAAATTATAACGAATTTATGGGAACCAATTTATCCTTTTATAAATTGAGATGTTTTTGCAATTCCTGAACTGAAGTGCGGTAAATTTTGGCGAGGTTTTCAAAGGTTCATTGCAATATTTTCGGCTAAATAGACCGCTTGTTGTGGATTGTGAGTGGTAATTAGTAAGGCAATGTTTTGATGCTGTAATTGCTTAATTTTTTCCAACACCCGAATTTGGTTACCGAAATCAAGACTGGCTGTTGGTTCGTCCATAATCAACAATTTCGCCTGTTGAGCAATGGCTCGGGCGATGAGCACGAGTTGTTTTTCGCCCCCACTGAGTTCATGGTAATAACGTTTAGCAAGGTGGGTTATTTGTAATTCCGCTAAAGCCGCGATAGCAAGATCTTTATCTTCCGCTTTTGGGGTTTGATACCATTTTAGATATGCAGAACGCCCCATCAACACCATATCTTGCACCAGAAAAGGAAAAAGTTGCGCGTGTGCTTGCGGCACATAGGCAATTTCGCGTGCTAATTCGGCGGCAGAATATGTAGCAAGCGGTCGATTTTGAAAGAGAATTTGCCCATTAAGTGCAGGTTGCAAACCAAGTAAGGTTTTTAAGAAAGTACTTTTCCCCGCCCCATTGGCGCCAAGTAAACAGCAAATTTGCTGAGGTTTTAATGCAAAATTGATCTTGTCTAGCAGAGGCTTATTGCCATAGCCAATCGTCAGTTGTTGCGTTTCAATTAAATTCATTTTCGCCCTCTCAACAATAAATAGAGGAAAAACGGTGCACCACAAGCAGAGGTTAAAATCCCGATGGGAAGTTCAATGCTTGCAACCGTGCGGGCGAGTGTGTCAGTGAGAAGTAAAAAACTCGCACCAAGTAACAACGATGTTGGCAGTAATAAAATGAAATTGGCGCCCACTAATAATCGTGCAATATGAGGCACAAGCAAACCGACCCAGCCAATAATCCCCGTAATGGAGACCGCACTTGCTGTGCAAAGTGTGGTAAAAATGATCAAAATATAACGCGTACGTTGGATAGGAATACCGAGGCTTTTAGCCTCATCTTCTTCTAAAGCGAGCAGATTTAAGCGCCAACGCAATAAGAAAAGTGGCAGAATGCCGAGTATTAAAATAGGGGTAAGTTGAGTTAATTCTTTCACACCAACGGCCGTGAAACTGCCTAATAACCAAAAGGTAATCGAAGGTAATTGGGTGAAAGGATCAGCTAAAATTTTTAACAGTGAAATGCCCGCACCAAGTAATGAACCGATAGCAATCCCGGAAAGCACTAAGACCAAAATGGGATCTTGATTACGGCTTCTTGATGCAACCATCGAAACACATAACACCGCCAAGATACCGCCACTAAAGGCAAAAAGCTGCACGTAAAACATCGGTAAGTTGTAGAAAATCGCCAATGACGCACCAAGTCCCGCACCGCTTGAAACCCCTAAGATATCAGGAGAAACCAACGGATTTTTAAACATCCCTTGATAAGTCGCCCCCGCAGCAGCCAGGGCGGCACCCACTAAACAGGCGACAAAAATACGTGGGGTACGAATATGCCAAAGCACCGTTTCAACGGAAGAAGGCGTTTGACATTCCGTTTCAAATAGACAACGAATCGCTTGTCCCAGTTGAAGGGGATAAATAGGAAATCGCCCCACATTCAACGAAAGCAAAATGGTGCCGACTAATAAAATCACTAACGAAGTGAAAAAGAGCTTGGGATTACGTTGAACAAAATACGGCATAACTATTTCACATCATGTAGCAATTGAGTCGCTTGTTCTGGCGTTAATTCAATCTGATAGAACACGTGATAAAACGTTTGTACCTCTTTTGCAAATTCAGTCATAGTTTTACCGCTGATTAAATGCGAAACCCAACGTACACCAAGCAAGCGGTTCACACTAGGTGGCGAATCTAACCAACCAAATGGATTATTCG
>CAKVVS010000295.1:0-2107 GCA_934834395.1 Parahaemophilus parainfluenzae
GTGAAAGATCGCGTCAAATCCGAATTAGATCGCCGTCTTGATTTCATCGACTTTGCTCGTGTGCATTTTATTTCTGCCTTACACGGCAGTGGCGTGGGTAATCTTTTTGATTCGATTAAAGAAGCTTATGCTTGCGCGACGCAAAAAATGACGACGTCTCTTCTCACCCGCATTTTACAAATGGCAACGGATGAGCATCAACCACCAATGATTGGCGGTCGTCGTATTAAATTAAAATATGCTCACCCAGGCGGCTATAATCCACCAATTATCGTGGTGCATGGTAACCAAATGGATAAATTACCGGATTCATACAAACGTTATTTATCTAATTATTATCGTAAGAGTTTAAAAATTATTGGTTCGCCAATTCGCTTGCTATTCCAAGAAGGTTCAAACCCATTCGCGGGTAGAAAAAATAAACTCACCCCAAACCAATTACGTAAACGTAAACGCTTAATGAAGTTTATCAAAAAAGCGAAACGCTAATCTTAATAAACAAAGAGCGGTCAAAAATCACTGTGAATTTTGACCGCTCTTTTTATTTTATACTAAAAATAATTCAACATTCATTTCAGCGATTCTAGCTTGAGCATTTTCGGGTAATCCTTTATCACAGATAATCGTATCTAGTGAACTAAGTGGATATAGTAGAAATGTTGCTACTTTGCCATATTTGGATGAATCAGTAACAAGGATATTTTTTTGACTAAATTGGATAATAGCCTTTTTGACAGGAATTTTTTGCTCATCAGGCGTGGTTAGCCCTTTTAAATTCCAAGATGAAGTCGAGATGAACGCAATATCAACTGAAATTTGATGTAGAAATTGGGCAGCAAATTCTCCCACAGAGGAACGATTTGATTTATTAATGAGCCCACCAGTATGCATAATATTACATTGGCTATTGACCATTAAATAATGGGCAATAACAAAATCATTAGTAATTACAAGTAGATCGTTTCGATTAGCGATTTGTTTTGCGATTTCAAGTGTTGTCGTGCCAGCATCTAGATATATAGTGGAATGTTCTTGTATTAACTCAACTGCTTTTTTACTAATAGCCGTCTTTTCAGTCGTTGCTAGTAATGATTTATCGTCATGTGTTGGTTCACTGGATAAACGTTCAAGTAATTGAACCCCCCCCGAAACAGAGATGACTTTTCCATCCTCTTCGAGCTTTTGTATATCACGACGTACGGTCATATGCGATACGCCTAAGATATTGACTAAGTTATTTATACTAATAACGCTTTGTTTACTAATTAAGTTTAATAATGTCTTTTGCCGTTCAGCAGGAATCATCTTTTTCTCCATACCTGATTTCAAATCAGATTATGAGCCCATAACGTTTCATCACAAAAATTAACAAAAAATAACATTTTTTATCATTTTGTGACGTAGATCTCAGATTTAATTTATTGTATCGGCTAATATACAGATAAATTTAGTTAAGATCTATTGGGGGATTAAAAATGGAAAATCAAAATTATTCAGTCGCAGTAATTGGTCTTGGTTCTATGGGTATGGGTGCAGCGGTATCTTGCATTAATGCAGGATTAACGACCTATGGTATTGATTTAAACCCAGTTGCACTTGAAAAACTAAAAGCGGCAGGTGCAAAAGCTGTAGCGGCAAATGGCTATGACTTCGCTCACGAACTTGATGCTGTAGTGGTTTTAGTGGTTAATGCGGCCCAAGCTAACGCAGTATTATTTGGCGAAAATGGTATTGCTAAAAAATTAAAAGCAGGTACAGCGGTGATGGTTTCTTCTACCATGGCGGCTCAAGATGCTCAAATAATTTCACAAAAATTAACAGAATTAGGTTTGATTATGTTAGATGCACCTGTTTCTGGTGGTGCGGCTAAAGCATTAAAAGGTGAAATGACTGTTATGGCATCGGGTTCAAAACAAGCATTTGAGTTGTTACAACCTGTTTTAGATGCCACTGCGGCAAAAGTTTATAACATTGGTGAAGAAATTGGTTTAGGTGCAACGGTGAAAATCGTCCATCAATTATTAGCCGGCGTACATATTGCAGCAGGTGCGGAAGCTATGGCTCTTGCCTCAAAAGCGGGTATTCCACTTGATGTTATGTATGATGT
>CAKVVS010000296.1:0-2106 GCA_934834395.1 Parahaemophilus parainfluenzae
ACCTAATACCGCACCGATACCAAAACCAGCAGCATAGACACTGATTGCAAAGCTACGCCATTTGCGAGAAGAGTATTCGCTGGTGATCACGTTTGTACCCACTAAAATACCGCCAACACCAAGACCGGTGATAACGCGCCAGAAACCGAGCCACTGATATTGTGAAATAAACGCAGAGCCTAACATACCGATAGCAGAGAGTGATACTGCCATTAATAACAATGGGCGACGACCAATTTTATCTGCAAGTGGTGCAAGGAAAAGTGAGCCTGCGGTCATACCAAATAAGCCGGCACTTAATAAATAACCTAACTCAATCCCCGTGAGACCAAATTCGCTACGAATGGCTGTTGCGGTGAAGGCCAGGGCTAATACATCAAAGCCATCAAGTAAATTCATGATGGCAGCCATGACCACAATCATCCATTGATAAGCCCCCATTGGGCTTTGTTCTATTTTGGCTCTAAGAGAAAGGGTTTCAGTCATTTTATTTCCTTAAGTTAAGCAAACTGGCGAGAGCTTGCGAGAGATTGGAGTTTACGCAAAATCATGCTGAGTACCACGCCATAAGCAGGAACAAACAAGACGATGCCGACAAATAATTTAAATAAGTAATCGACAAATCCAAGGCTAAACCAATGTTCTGCCATAAATGGATCGCTACTTTGATAGAACGCTACGCCAAAAAACATGAAAGTATCGGCAAGAGAGCCAAATGTCATGGAACTACTCGGGGCAATCCACCACGTTTTTAGTTGACGTAAACGGTTGAATACTAACACATCTAATAATTGTCCGAAAACATAAGCACAGAAACTCGCAAATGCAATACGGAAAACAAACATATTGAATTCACTTAATGCACTTAAGCCTTGATATTGCCCATTAGAGAAAACAACCGACACAATGTAGCTGACGATAAGTGCTGGAATCATCACGATAAAAATGATCCAACGTGCCTCTTTCGCCCCAAATACACGTACCGTTAAATCAGTGGCTAAGAAAATGAATGGGAAAGTGAGTGTGCCCCATGTGCTGTGGAAGGAGAAATCATCAGCAAAACCAAGTGCGGTCAATTTTAAATTGATTTCAAATGGAATTTGAACGAAATAGTTACTGGTTGTGATGATGAAGATGTGAAATAAGCTTAATAAAATTAAAGCAAAACGTTTTTGTTGATCATTGAAGATCGGAGTATTAATTTTCATTTTAAGACCTTTTTAGTTGGTTAATCGGGGGTAGGGAACCCGACATGAGAAATAAATCCGCCAAATTGGCGAGCCGTGAATAATACTAGAATTTATTGGGATTGCAAGAAAGTGCGGTCAAAAATTTAGGTATTTTATTTAAATTCAATAAAAATGATAAGAATTGTTATTTACACCAAAATTATATTGTACTAGAATTCTCGGGCATTATTATTCCACTATGCCAGGAGAGCATTTCAATGTATAAATCTAATCATTTAAAAACAACATCATTCTTCGCATTTAGTGCGTTAACAATCGCACTTTTTTCAAACTATTCTCATGCAGAAGAGAAACTTGAGGAAATTAAAGTTACTGCGGAAGATCAGGTAAAACAATCGCTTGGTTCTTCTCTTGTGACTGCAAAAGATTTAGAAAAACGCCCTGCGACAAATGATATTTCTGAAGTATTACGTACTATGCCAGGTGTGAATTTGACGGGTAACTCATCTACAGGACAACGCGGAAATAAACGTCAAATTGATATTCGCGGTATGGGACCTGAAAACACATTGATTTTAGTGGATGGTAAACCAGTCACCTCTCGTAATGCAGAACGTTATGGTGTGCGTGGTGAACGTAATTCTCGTGGCGACAGCAACTGGGTGCCGGTTGAAGCGATTGAAAAAATTGAAGTATTACGTGGTCCTTCAGCAGCACGTTATGGTTCAGGTGCAATGGGTGGGGTGGTGAATATCATCACTAAACCTGTTACCAATGATTTACACGGTAGCTTAAGTTATTACACCAATCAACCAGAAGACAGCGATGAAGGTGCAACGAACCGTGTCGGTTTTAATCTAAGCGGTGCGTTAATTAAAGATGTATTGCAATTCCGTTTATATGGTAACTGGAACAA
>CAKVVS010000297.1:0-1744 GCA_934834395.1 Parahaemophilus parainfluenzae
GCGTAAACGTGGCGCGTAACCTTGTTGTGATTTACATGATTGCAGGTATGTTCTATGCGTTCGGTGGTATGTTAGAAGCAGGTCGTATCGGTAGTGCTACCAACAACCTTGGTTTCATGTATGAATTAGATGCGATTGCTGCCTGCGTAGTAGGTGGTGTATCTTTCGCCGGTGGTGTGGGTACTGTTATCGGCGTAATCACTGGTGTTATCATCTTCACCGTTATTAACTACGGTTTAACTTACATCGGTGTAAACCCTTACTGGCAATATATCATTAAAGGTAGTATTATTATCCTCGCGGTTGCTATCGACTCCTTAAAATATGCGAAGAAAAAATAATTAAAAACAACGATAAAAATAACCGCACTTTAGTAATAAAGTGCGGTTTTATTTTGAGGTAAATTCTCAAAACAAAAAAGCGAGCCTCTCAACTCGCTTTATTAATCTAATCGATTACTCGTATTCATCTAACCATTTCAACAAAATCGCTTCGAGAATACTCTCGTTAGATTTCATTGGATCATCATCAAAATCGTCTAGTTCACAAATCCACTTATGCAAATCCGTGAAACGTACTGTTTTAGGATCTAAATCTGGATTACGATCATACAGCTCTTCTGCGATGAGTTGGGCATCAGTCCATTTCATTAGTGAGCCGCCTCATTCGCATGGTTAATATTATATTTAGGGATTTCCACCACTAAATCTTCATCCCCCACGACACATTGGCAAGAAAGGCGGCTATCCATTTCTAAACCCCATGCTTTATCTAACATATCTTCTTCTTGATCACTGGTTTCATTTAATGAATCAAACCCTTCACGAATAACCACATGGCACGTTGTACAAGCACAAGAACCATCGCAAGCGTGATGAATTTCCACACCCGCATTATGTGCCACTTCTAATAAGTTGTCGCCTGCTGCTGCATCAACCACCATACCCTCTGGGCAGAATTCTTCATTCGGTAAAAAAATCACTTTTGGCATATTACTTTCCTCAATATAAAAAACTCGTTAATTTATAACCGCACTTTATTGCTCAATGTCAGATACAGATTTACCTGTAAGCGCTTGATTAATGGATTTATTCATTCGTCTTGCCGCAAATTCTTGAGTCGCGACATCAAGGGCTTTGATTCCCTGAACGATAGCATGACGATCTGCGCCTTCTTTTACATCCATTAGTTGTTTCAATGCATTTTCAATTTGGTGGAATTCGGCTTCGGTTAATAAGTCAGCCCCATCTTGTTGTAATGCTACAATCACGCTTTCAATCACACGATCAGCCTCAACGCGCTGCTCAGCTAATTCACGGGCTTGCATATCATCTTGTGCATTATCAAAAGAAGCTTTAATCATTGCTGTTACTTCTTCATCCGTTAAACCATAAGAAGGCTTAATTTGAATCGATGCTTGGACTTTAGTGGATTTCTCCATGGCGGTCACACTTAATAAGCCATCCGCATCCACTTGATAAGTCACACGAATATGTGCGGCACCTGCTACCATTGGTGGAATACCACGCAATGTAAAACGACCTAAAGAACGGCAATCATCCACTAACTCACGTTCACCTTGTACCACATGTACCGTCATCGCTGTTTGACCATCTTTAAAGGTGGTAAATTCTTGCGCGCGAGCCACTGGAATCGTGGTGTTACGTGGAATAATTTTCTCCACTAAACCACCCATGGTTTCAATACCTAAAGAAAGCGGCACGACATCGAGTAACAACATATC
>CAKVVS010000297.1:1754-2103 GCA_934834395.1 Parahaemophilus parainfluenzae
TTGAATTGCCGCACCTAAGGCAACCACTTTATCTGGGTCAATCGAGGTTAATGGTGTTTTACCGAAAAATTCGCCCACTTGCTCACGTACGTAAGGCACGCGAGTTGAGCCTCCAACCATAACCACTTCCTGTACGTCTTCAGCTTCAACATGCGCATCTTTCAATGCGCGACGACAGGTTAATAAAGAGCGTTTTACCAATGAGTGGATTAATTCATTGAATTGCTCACGACTTAACTCACCTTCAAATCCTCGCCAAGAAATGACCGCACTTTGCTCACTCGTTAAAGCAATTTTAGTCTGAGTCGCTAAGCTTAAAAGCTCACGCTGCTCATTTACATTTTGTGGT
>CAKVVS010000298.1:0-2089 GCA_934834395.1 Parahaemophilus parainfluenzae
GCTTACGCCTGTTCAACTAGGTTTGGCACTTTTGCCCGTAGCGGCTTGTTATAGCCATACACCCATTTCAGAATTTCATGTTGGCGCGATTGCGATTGGTGAAACTGGTGATTTTTACTTTGGTGCGAATCAAGAGTTTCAGGGGGGCAGCATGGCTCAAACCATCCATGCTGAACAAAGTGCGATTAGCCATGCATGGTTACGTAATGAACCTCGCATCACGGATATTGTGGTGAATTACACGCCTTGTGGTCACTGCCGTCAATTTATGAATGAGCTTTATCAAGCAGAAGATTTAAAGATCCATTTGCCACACAGCCAAAATAATCCACTTCCTCAATATTTACCTGATAGCTTTGGCCCGAAAGATTTAGGCGTTGATTTGCTTCTATTAAACAAAGAAGAACAAGGTTTCACTTTGACGACGGAAGATGAAGTGGCAAATAAAGCGATTTTAGGGGCAAACCGAGCACATTCACCTTATTCTAAAAGCCCTCATGGTGTAGGCATTTTATTTAAAAATGGAGAAATGATTTGTGGTCGATATGCAGAAAATGCGGCATTTAACCCAAGCTTACCCGCTATGCAAACAGCGATTAATTTTGCTTACTTAAATCAATTGGATGTATCAAAAATTGAGCGTGTAGTATTTGCAGAGAAACCATTGCGTTTAAGTCACCGCAAGATGGCAGAGCAGTTATTGAAGAGCCTCTGCAAGGTGAAAATGGAATATATTAGCTTGTAAAGTGCGGTCAAAAATGAATTAGTTTTTGAACTAAAAGAAAATGCGAACAGAGATAATCTCTCATGTTCGCCTTTCTTTTTACTGATTTTATGCTAATTCAGCACGTAATTTTTTCGTAACATCAACCATCACTTTTAATGCTGCAATCGTTTCTGGCCAACCGCGTGTTTTCAAACCACAGTCTGGGTTTACCCATAAACGTTCTTTCGGCACCACTTGTAATGCTTTACGAAGAAGATGTTCAATTTCTTCTGCTGCAGGCACGCGTGGACTGTGAATATCATATACACCTGGGCCAATATCATTCGGGTATTTGAAATCACCAAATGCGGTGAGTAATTCCATGTCAGAACGCGAGGTTTCGATAGTAATGACATCGGCATCTAGGGCTGCAATAGCCGGTAGAATGTCGTTAAATTCGGAATAACACATGTGCGTATGAATTTGTGTATCATCTTGGCAACCCATTGAGCTTAAACGGAAGGCTTCGCCCGCCCATTTCAAATAAGCATCCCAATCTGCACGTTTTAACGGTAAACCTTCACGAATAGCTGGCTCATCAATTTGAATGACTTTGATGCCTGCCTTTTCTAAATCTAATACTTCATCAGAAAGCGCAACCGCAATTTGTTTACAGACCGTTTCACGAGAAATATCGTTACGCACGAAAGACCATTGTAAGATCGTGACCGGACCAGTCAGCATGCCTTTCATCACTTTATTGGTCAGGCTTTGGGCATATTGCGACCAACGTACCGTCATGGGTTCTGGGCGAGTGACATCACCATAAATCACTGGTGGTTTTACACAACGTGAACCATAACTTTGTACCCAACCGAATTTGGTGAACGCAAAACCATCGAGTAGTTCGCCGAAGTATTCCACCATGTCGTTACGTTCTGCTTCGCCATGTACCAATACATCTAAGTCTAATTTTTCTTGCTCACGTACAACAAATTCAATTTCTTTTTTCATTGCAGCTTCGTAATCAGCTAAGCTGAGTTCGCCTTTTTTGAAGGCTGCACGCGCATGACGAATTGCTGTCGTTTGTGGGAAAGAACCAATATTCGTCGTTGGCAGAAGTGGTAAATTTAACCACGCATTTTGTAATTTAATGCGTTCCGCAAATGGCGATTTACGTTGGTCAGCATTTTTCGGTAGATTTGCTAAACGTTCTGCCACACAAGTGCGGTGAATTTCACGCGAGTTTTTACGTGCATCCGCAGCTGCTTGAGAAGCCGCTAATTCGGCTTGAACGGCTTCACGACCTTGCTCAAGTGCGGTCTTAATAACACGTAATTCTTGAATTTTTTGTAATGTGAAAGCCAACCATTGATATAGTTC
>CAKVVS010000299.1:0-2083 GCA_934834395.1 Parahaemophilus parainfluenzae
AACAACAAAAAGCCTACTACGCCCGTTACTCCTATCCAATAACCATCGGCAATATTATCGATCCCAAAATTGGTTTTGATGTACGCGGAAAACCCTATCCATTTAAACCGCAAGAACGTGTAATTGAGCAAAAAGGTGTAAAGGGTGCATTAATTAGTGAATTTCACACTAAAATGACAACCCTGTTAAAAGAACCCTTTGAGCGTTATGAGAAGCCAATAAATGCCTTGGTGAAGCAGGTGGTACAAATGGCAAATCAGCGGGCGTCGTTTAAGGACTTTTTTCAAGTCTCTACAGACATTGCTCGCTATGCCCCCTCAGAGAACGCTATCGACCGTGGTTTTTATGTATTTTATCGTTTATTAGCGGATTTAACCTATGGCTTGGAATGTTCACCCGATGGCGTCGCAGTATTGGAAAGTCTATTTAGTGAGAAATCGGCGCCTGCCAATAATGCGCCAACCACAATTGGTTGGATGAAAGAGCACAGTAAAAAAGTTACTGATGCAGTATATGGGCTGGCAATGAAAATTCCTGCACACCAACGGCACAACATCTTAAAAGGCTACTTTCGTAGCATGGAGCATGTCTATCTGAACAGCGGACGAACAGTCGCTAATTTGGTTGCATTAAGAAAAATGCAGTTTGATAAGGTGCTAGGGATTTATGGGTGGGATGAGAAGAAGTTAATAAAAAATGCCGATTATTTATTTGCCGAAATGGCAGACACATGGATAGACAAGCTGATGAAGGAAGAGCGTTCACGGCTTTATAGTGACCGCAGAGGCAATGGCGGTAAAAAGGCCATTAAACAGGAACTAAAACAAATCAAGCAAGATTTAAAGAACCAACAACGAATCACTCTTAGTGAAATTCAGGATTTGGAAGCCCGTATCCAACTTAGCGAACGTTATTATGGCTTTAGTGGTGTATTGGCGATTTACGCAGGGATATTGTCATTAAATAATGATTTAACCGTACAGAGAAAACTTGCGCGGACAGCAGCAGGCAAATTAGCACTAGACCCATTGATAGTGAAGACCACGGCGATATTGGATATTTCGGCGGGAACGGCGGATACGGCATATGCGTTGAAGTTAATCGGCAAACCGGGCGCAGGAGCGAGCGCTTTAAGAAATCTCAGCGGTGCCTCAGCACGCTCGATACTGGTTGGCGTACGGGCGGTGGCTTATACGGGGGCAGCTATTGTTGGAGGCGTGTTAACGGCGGTGATTGCGTTTGGCGGGCTACAAGAGGCGATAGCCAATGAGGATAATGTTTCGATTGTGGCAAATGGGGCGATTATCGCTTCCTCAAGCGTTCTTGTCTTGTCAGGAATAGTAGCGATGGTAAGTAAGGGATCATTGGCTTCGGCGTTAGGTGCTGCAAACCCGTATGCGTTGGTGATTGTTCTACTTGGCTTTGCGGCGATAGCGTTATTTGGTTCAACACCATTGGAAACCTGGGTGAAAAAAGGATTTTGGGGAAGAAAAGATTACCTTTATTGGGATGAAAAACGTGATGATGTCAATAATCAAATCAAGAGAGCTGAAGTTTTAGCTAACGAGAAAATAGCAGAAATTGCTAAACAACATATTAAAAGATTGGAGTTGGTTGCCACCGGTCAGGTAGATGCTGTAGCCGGTGTCGGGTTACCAATGAATAAACAAATTGAAGATTATATTTTAATCAGCAAAGGATTTGAGCAAGAGCTATATGAATACGATATTCAATCGGGATTAAAAATCAGCAAAATTAGCCAAGGTTATTATCGTATTAGTTGTGCCGAATTTAGACGCACCGAACCGACAACACAGAATCTGGTGATTAACCTGTTTCAATGGGGTTCTTCTCAAGCTCAGCCGATTAAGCGGTTTTATGCCGGAGCTTCCAGTGAAGTTACATTTTATCTTGCCGAGAATAATATTCATATAAAAGACGTTCGTATTATTGCGAAGTTTACGGATAAAGAAGGTGGTACTTTTGATGATGTTTATCTCAGCGAAGAGTTCCAAGCTAAAACGAAGGAAATTCAACAGAAAGGACAGGCTGCAATGGAAGAAGCAATAAATGATGGCTATTC
>CAKVVS010000300.1:0-2079 GCA_934834395.1 Parahaemophilus parainfluenzae
GGATTAGCTTGGAGAATAGCAAGAAAATGTTGGTTAAAATTACCTTTCTTTATAAAAAGAAGATTGGGAAAGCTTAAAGAATATTTAAAAGCTAAATTATAGTGATAGGACAATAATAATGAAAAAATTCTTATTAGTAGGAGCAGGCTTCTCAAATGCAGTTATCGCTCGTGAATTAGCAGAGAAAGGTTATAAAACCGTTGTTATCGATTCTCGTAGCCATGTGGCAGGCAACTGTCACTCTGAACGTGATGCTGAAACAAATGTTATGGTTCATGTTTATGGTCCACATATTTTCCATACAGATAATGAAAGAGTATGGACTTATGTGAACAATTTCGGTGAGTTTATGCCGTTTGTTAATCGTGTAAAAACGATTAGCCAAGGTGCGGTTTATTCGCTTCCAATTAACTTGCATACGATTAACCAATTCTTTGGCAAAACGTGCTCACCGAAAGAAGCAAAAGCTTTAATTGAGGCGCAAGCAGATTTATCTATTCAAGATCCGCAAACCTTTGAAGAGCAAGCAATGCGTTTTGTCGGTAAGGATTTGTATAAAGCTTTCTTCTATGGTTACACTAAAAAACAATGGGGTGTTGAGCCAAAAGAGTTACCGGCAAGCATTTTAAAACGCTTACCTGTGCGTTTTAACTATGACGATAACTACTTCGCACATAAATTCCAAGGTATGCCAAAAAACGGTTATACACAAATTGTGGAAGCGATTTTAGATCATGAAAATATTGAAGTGCGTTTAAATACGCCGTTTGCGGAGTCTATGAAAGCAGAATTTGATCACATTTTCTGGTCAGGTCCGTTAGATGCGTACTTTGGATTTGAATTGGGTCGCTTAGGTTATCGTACCTTAGATTTCGAAGCATTCCGTGATGAAGGCGATTTCCAAGGTAATGCGGTAATTAACTATGGTGATGAAGAAGTACCCTATACTCGTATTTCAGAACACAAACACTTTGCACCATGGGAACAACACGAGAAAACAATTTGTTATCGTGAATTCAGTCGTCTATGTGGTGAAAATGATATTCCGTATTACCCGATTCGTTTAGTGAAAGATAAAGCACTCTTGCAACAATATGTTGAAAAAGCGAACAAAGAAACGCAAGTGACTTTCGTTGGTCGTTTAGGTACTTATCGTTATTTAGATATGGATGTGACGATTAAAGAAGCCTTAGAAACAGCTGATGTTGTAAAAGAATCATTAGAAAAACAGACCGCACTTAAACCTTTTTATGTAAATATGGACTAAAGTATAGCGAGGCTAGAAATAAAGCCATATACGATTTCGTGTATGGCTTTTGTTTAAATAAAATTGAGTCAATTATGCATACTGAAAAATCAATTTGTGCAGTGGTTGTGACGTTTAACCGCAAGGCATTATTATTAAATTGTTTAAATGCACTGAAAGCCCAAACACATCCTTTAACTCATATTGTGGTGATTGATAATGCCAGTACTGATGGCACAGCTGATTTTTTAGGTGAGCATGGTTGGACAAATAATGATGCTTTTACTTTGCTCACTTTGCCCGAGAATATGGGCGGTGCAGGTGGATTCCATGAGGGAATTAAGTATGCTTTTGAGCATGACTTTGATTATATTTGGCTAATGGATGATGATGGTGTTCCAGCTACAGATTGTCTAGATAAGTTACTCCCATTTGCGACAGAAAATAATTATTTAGGCCCACTAGTGCTTGATATTAAACAATCAAATAACTTTTGTTTTCCGATGCGATTACCTTCAACTTTGAAAAGATTGGATACTTTAGCTGACCTGAATACGCTAGAAATCAAAGAAAAAATAGACGGTATTGTTATTCCATTTAACGGTATTCTGCTTTCATCGAAAGTAGTTGAAAAGGTCGGTTTCCCTTTAAAAGAGTATTTTATTTGGGGTGATGATATGGAATACACGGCAAGAATGAAAAAATATGGTGTAGAAATTGCTTCTATTGTGGATGCTTATTTTTATCACCCTAAAGATGAATCATTAGGTACGCCAATGTTTTTCAATAAATTACATTTTAATGATACACCATCGAAGTTGAAGCTTTATTGC
>CAKVVS010000301.1:0-2069 GCA_934834395.1 Parahaemophilus parainfluenzae
GAACCAGAGTTTAAATTAGGCTCTTGGATTGCATTACTCTTTACCTCTGGAATTGGTATTGGCATTGTTTTTCTTGGTGTCGCTGAACCGCTTTCACACTTTCTTTCACCAATAGGTGAATATGAGAAAGTTAAAACGGCATTATTTTTTAGTATTTTTCATTGGAGCATCAGTGCTTGGGCTATTTATGGATTGATCGCACTTACGATTGCTTACTTCGGATTTCGCTATAAATTGCCATTTTCTTTACGTTCTTGTTTTTATCCCTTACTGAAAGAAAAGATTAATGGAAGAGTCGGGGATATCATTGATATTCTCGGAATTTGCACTACCTTATTTGGCGTGGTCGCAACTTTAGGTTACAGTGCAATTCGATTAGCTGCAGCGTTCCATTCCATGCATTTATTGGATAACTCACCGTATTTGGTTCCCCTTATTTTAGTGAGTGTTTTTATCATTGCTATCTTAATTTCACTGCAAGGGATTGCCAACGGGTTCCGTATTCTTAGTGAGCTAAATCTAGGCGTTACCTTTCTCTTTATGCTATTGGTTTTGCTATTCGGTCCGACAATATATTTAATTTCTGCTTTTACGGAAAATATTGGTACCTATTTAAGCGGTTTAATTAGAGTCGGCTTCAAGGCTTATGCCTATGATGTAGAACATCTAGATTGGTTTATGGATTGGACGGTTTTTTACTGGGCATGGTGGTTTTCATGGGCGCCTGGCTTTGGGATTTTTATCGCACGGATTTCTCGCGGACGAACTTTGCGGGAGTTTATTTTCGGCGTATTGATGGTGCCAAGTTTATTCTTCGTTTTGTGGTTCACGGTATTTGGTAATGGAGCAATTTGGGTGAATGAGCATCTTGCTAAGGGGGCATTAGGTCGAGCTGTAAATGATGTGGGATCACTTCTTTTTGATTTTTTGAGTTATTTACCCTATTCCGGTTTAACTAAAACGTTAGCTTTATTTATTATCACACTCTTTTTTATTGTAACCATTAACTTTGGTATTTATACGCTTAATAATATCGCAATTGAAGACAAAAGCCAGGTTTCACCTCGTTGGCAATCTATGTTTTGGGGTGGGCTATTGTCAGCAGTTACGTTTGTTCTTTACCTTTTTGGTGGTATTGAAATACTCCAATCAACGATGTTGTTTTTTTCTTTACCTTTCGCTCTGTTGATGTCAGTGATGGCATGGAGTTTGTTGAAAGGTTTACGATTTGAGCGTCAATATTATTCCACAGAGGTTTCAGATTTGTGGACAGGTGCAAACTGGCGTAGCCGTTTAAGACAGTTAGTGATTGAACCTAAGCGAGATGATGCCATTTTACATTTAAAAACAACGGCGCTTTTGGCAATGAGAGAGTTGCGCCAGTTACTCATCGGTACCTATGGTTTAAATGTGACCTTACAGTAACATTTTGGTCGTGATAATAATCAACTGGTTCTTTCTATTGAAAATGGTTTAGCAGAAGATTTTTTTTACCAAATTACCTTGTTCGAGAAGCCTGAGCCTGAAACTGCACAAGTTCATCATGCATTAATGGTTTCAACCAATATTCAATTGGAAGGTTATCCTTTGAGTATTACAAATGAAGAGGATTTGATCGTGGACATCTTGCAATGTTATGAGCGATACATGAAAGAACTGGATTTTGTTATTTCATAATTCCTGTCTCATGAGCAAACAGAACTGGCTGAATAATAAGACTAAAGTGCGGTTGAAAATGCCTTATTTTTTGATCGCACTTTTAAAATTACCTCTTGAGACAAATGCATAAAAAGAGTATATTCAAGCCCAAATTTTCAATTTAATTCTAACGGAGTTTTTCTATGTTTGGTTTATCCCCAGCACAAATGATTATTTTATTAGTCGTGATTTTATTAGTATTCGGTACTAAAAAATTACGCAATGCGGGATCTGATCTTGGCGCAGCAGTAAAAGGCTTTAAAAAAGCGATGTCTGACGATGAGCCAAAAAAAGATGCGGAATTTACTCAAATTAAAGACGGTACAACAACCGCTGAAAAAACTGAAACTGTAAAAGATAAAGAACAGGCA